>JANMBS010000460.1:0-5071 GCA_031360525.1 Thermomicrobiales bacterium | reverse complement strand
ACCAGCTCCAAGGTCTACGACTAGCTCATCAGCAACGTGATGGAGGGCCGCGCCCGCGATGCGCGGGTGATCGCGGTCGCCACCGAGGGCGACGAAGCCATCGAGCACTACGCCGACGACATCTGCCGGGTGCCCGACACCCATGAGACCCTCAGCCCGGTCCTGGCCATCATCCCGCTCCAGCTCTTCGCCTATCACATCGCGGTGGCGCGCGGCACCGACGTCGACCAGCCGCGCAACCTGGCCAAGTCCGTCACGGTCGAGTAGGAGAGCGATGCCGGCCGTCGGGCGGTCCGAAGCGGTCGAGCTGCCGCCGGGCCTCGCCCCGGCGGGGACGACCGAGCTCGGCATCGACATCATCCGCGTCGCGCGGATCCGTGCCGCGCTCGAGAAGTTCGGCCCACGTTTCTCGAAGCGCGTGCTGACCGACGCGGAACAACGCTACGTGCGCGGCCGGCCCGAGACGATGGCCGGCCGTTGGGCGGCCAAGGAAGCGGTCTCCAAGGTGCTCGGGCTCGGCGTCCGGGGCATCGGCTGGCGCGACATCGAGATCGAGCGGCTGCCGACCGGCCAGCCGTCGGTCCGGCTCCACGGGCGCGCGGCCGCCCGAGCCGAGCAGCTCGGCATGGAGCGGATCGCCATCTCGATCACCCATGAGTCGGACTACGCCGTGGCGATCGCATTCGGCGTGCGGACGGCCGGCGGTCGGTACGTCTTCCCGCCCGACATCGAAGAACGCCTCGACGAACGCGAGCGACGCATCCTGGCCCGGATCGAGCGACTGCGCTCGACGGCGCAGGCCGGTGGTTCAGGTGCGCTCGCCGCGGATGCTCCCCAGCCGATCGACACCGAGCCCGACCGTGCCTGAGCGCGGACCGGTCGGCTTCGGGCGGCGCGATGCCCCGCGCGACGAGGATGGGACTGCCGCCGGCAGTGCCTTCCCGACCGGGGCGACGAAGCTCGACGACGACATCGTCGGCGCCCTCATCCCGGAGCGACCGGCCCGCGGCCACAAGGGCTCGTTCGGGAAGCTGCTCGTCATCGCCGGCTCGCTCGACTACGCCGGGGCGGCCCTGCTCGTCTGCCGGGCTGCCGGGCGCAGCGGGGTCGGCCTCGTCACCCTGGCCGTCCCCGAATCGCTCCAGCCGCTGTTCGCCGCCAAGGTGATCGAGGCGACGACGATGGCGCTCCCCGAGGACGACGTCGAGGAGATCGACCCGGAACCCTCGATGGCCCGCATCCTCGACCACGAGCACGATGCCATCGTCGTCGGGCCGGGCCTGCGCCCTGGCCTCGCGACCACCGAGCTCGTGCGGTCGCTGCTGCCGATCGCGGGCGAGACCGACGCCGCGCCCCTCGTCCTCGACGCCGAGGCCCTCCGCTCGATGGCCACGATGGACGGCTGGTGGACCGGTGACCGACGGCCGGCGGTCCTGACCCCGCACGCCGGGGAGTTCGCCCGCCTTCGGGCGGGGAGCGGCGACCAACCCGCCGACGACGGCGACCTCGAGGGCGATGACGCGTCCCGCTTGGCCGCCGCCCTGGATGCCGCGACGACGTGGGGGTCCGTGGTCGTCCTCAAGGGTGCGCGAACGATCATCGCCGCCCCCGATGGGAGCGCCGCCGTCTCCCCGTTCGAGAACCCGGCGCTCGCTACCGGCGGGACCGGCGACGTGCTGGCCGGGACGATCGGCTCGCTCCTTGCACAGGGCCTCGACCCGTTCGCCGCGGCGCGGCTGGGCGTCTATCTCCATGGCATGTCCGGGGAAGCGGGCCGCGAGAGGTTCGGCGACGCCGGGCTGCTGGCGTCGGATCTCCCGGACGGCCTGGCGCTCGCGCGCAGGCGGCTGGTCGCGGCCATGGAGCGGCGGACCGCGACCAAGCGTCTCGGCTTCGCGGCCCGCGAGACCGACTCCGAGGCTGGCAGGCCCACCTCACCGGCCGGGATCCCCGGCGACCTTCGCTGAACCGTTCATCGCGCGCCACGTCCTTTGGTCCGGCGCGTCCGGCGATCGAGCAGCGCTTGGCCGAGGCTGGCTTGCCCGCCCTGCCGCGGACCGCCTGGCTCGAGCTGGACCTCGACGCGGTGCGTGGCAACCTGGCGGTCGTCCGCGAGCTGGCGGGGCCGGGGGTCCCGGTCCGGCCCGTGGTCAAGGCCGACGCCTACGGCCACGGCGCGGTCCCGATCACGCTCGCCCTCGAGACGGCTGGCGCCGATGGGTTCTGCGTTGCGGCCTTCGACGAGGCGCTCGAACTGCGCGAAGGGGGCGTCGGCGCCCCGATCCTGGTGCTCTATCCGGTGGCGGGGGCATGGGCCGTGGACGCCGCGCGGCTCGAGATCGCCGTGACGGTCGGCGACGGTCCAGGTGTGGCGGACATCGTGGGGGCAGCGGCGGGCATCGATGAGGCGCGGCCACTGGCTGTCGAGCTCGAGGTCGAGACCGGGCTCGGGCGGGGCGGCTTCGCCGTGACCGAGGTGGTCGCCGCCGCGCGGGCACTCACTGCGGCTCCCGGCATCACCCTGACGGGGCTGTGGACCCATTTCCAGGCCGTCGAGGACGTCGCGAACGCGATCGCCCAGGAGGAACGGTTCGAGGCTGCGATCCGCGCGCTGACGGTGGCAGGCATCGACCTGCCGTCCCGCCATGCCGCCGCGAGTGCCGGCCTGATAACGGGTCTGGTCGCGGCCTACGACGGCGTCCGACCGGGTCTCGCGGTCTACGGCCTGGTCCCCGACGAGATCGATGGCGGTGTCGCCGCCGACGGTCCTGCCGCCCGGCTTCGGCCGGTCATGTCGCTCATCGCCAGGCCCGTCCGGGTGGCCGACCTGCCTGCGGGGTCGGGCGTGAGCTACGGACCGACGTTCCGGACCACACGTCCGAGCCGGATCGCGACGCTTCCCGTCGGGTACGGCGACGGATGGTCGCGACGGCTCTCGAACCGGGCCAGCGCGATCGTCCGGGGCCGGCGGGTCCCCCTCGTGGGCAATGTGGCGATGGATGCGGTGATGGCCGACGTCAGCGACGTCCCGGGCGCCCCGGTCGACGGCCGCGACGAATTCGTGCTGCTCGGGTCGTCCGGCGACGAGCGGATCACCGCCGAAGACCTGGCGCGGGAGCGCACCACGAACACCTGGGAAGTCGTCACCGGCATGGCTCGTCGAGTGCCTCGGGTGTACCATGCCGCGGCGAGACCGGTCGGTCTCCGAACACTCACGGAGCGCTGAGGGGGGTCACTTGGCGCGGATCGAGCTCTGGAACGGGGATATCTGCGACCTGGAGGTCGATGCCATCGTGAACGCGGCCAACCTGTCGCTGTGGATGTCGACCGGCGTCGGCGGAGCGCTGAAGCGCGCCGGCGGCGATTCGATCGAGTTCGCGGCCGTCCGCCAGGCGCCCGTCCCGCTGGGCGAGTCGATCGTGACCCCGGCCGGCAAGCTGGCGGCCAAGGTCGTCATCCACGCCGTCTCGCTCGACCGCGAGCGGCGCACGAGCGGCCCCGTCATCGAGGCGGCGGTCCGGAGCGCCATGGCTCGTGCCCGTGAGATCGGGGCCACGAGCATCGCGTTCCCGGCGCTCGGCACGGGTGTCGGTGGGTTCCCGCTCGGCGAGGCGGCGCGCATCACCGTCGAGACCGTCCGCGAGGAACTGGCAGCCAGCCCCACCATCGAGCACGTCATCTTCGCCCTGCGCGGATCGGCCGCTTACCTGGCATTCAGCCACGAGCTGCATGGGGCCGGCGAGCCGACCGTCGGTGGACCGGCATGAGCACGTCGTACGAGGCCGCCGAGGAGCAGCGCGACGAACTCGTGGAACAGGTCGCCCGCGAGATCCAGTTGCGCGGCCTGACCGGGCCGGCCGTCCACTTCCTCGAGGCCAGCCGGCCGTACCGGGCATTGGGCGCCAATGCGATGCTGTTCTTCGACCCCGTCCTGCGCGGGGTGTTCGGTGGCGACCTCGCCTCCGCCAGCGAGATCCTGGCCGACGACACCGGCATCGAGTTGCTCATCGCCCGTCTCGAGGAGACGGACGACGAGATCGCCTGGGACGCCTGACCCGGACCCATCGCGGCCCCCGCCCGACACCGGCCCGGAGCTGCGCCGGGTAGCATGAGCGGGTGACGAGCGAACCCAGAGCCTTCCTCGCCCTTGATTCGGGCGCCGCCACGACCGCTGCCGCCCTGATCGGGCGGGTCGGGGCGCGCTGGCGACTCGTGGGTTCGCTGTCGATGCCGGCCGGAGCCGATGTCGAGGCGATCATCTCGGTCCTCGGCGACCGAGCCGCGACCGCCGATCGGTCGCTCGCGGCGGCCCTCGGTCTGCGGATCGGCGCCGCGAACAACCTGCCACGGCTCGAGGTCGCGAGCCACCCGCCCCGCACCATGGCGGTGGTCGCCGCCTCGGAGCGGGCGCTCGGGCCGCTCGTCGCGACTGCGTCCCGAAGCGGCTGGCGGACCGTCAGTGGCAGTGCCGAATCGATCGACCCGCTGGCGATGACCACGCTCCTCCTCGATGCGGAGGTGTCGTCCATCCTGGTCGGCGCAAGCGATCCGCCGACGGCCGACGAGCGTCGGGCACTCGGCGAACTCGCGGCGCTCGTCGCCGCAGCAGCCGGCCGGCGCCGGGACATGACCGTGGTCCTGGCGGGCGGGATGAGCGAGCACCTGACCGCCTTCGGCGATATCGCGACGCGCGCGGGCGAGGTCCTGCTCGGTCCCGCGGCAAGGGGCGGGGCACCCGGCGGCCCGCTCGCCGACCTGCTCGTCGAACTTGCGCTTCCGCACAATGACGCGCGGCGGGCGCTCGGAGCGGGTGCGGTCGCCCTCGCCGAGGTCCTGGACCGGCGAGTGGACGTCGTGGAGGTCGGCTTCGATGCCGGGACTCGCGCGTCGGCCGCGCCTGGCGTCGCCGGCGGGACACCGAGCCTCGACTTGGCCGTCGTCCCGAGCGCTGCGCTGGCGCCGATCGATCCAGACGATTCCGTGGTCGACCGGGTGGGCCTGTGGTCGACCTGGGGCGCCGATCGGCACCGCCTGCGCGATCGCCTGCGCGAGCTGCGGCTCGCCCCGTGGG
>JANMBS010000440.1:0-5743 GCA_031360525.1 Thermomicrobiales bacterium | reverse complement strand
GCCGCGGGCCAGCCGGGCAACTCCGCGAATGGGATCGCGACCGCGTCAGCGAGGTCGTCCGCCAGCCCCCCCAGCCCGGAGCCGAGGACGATGCCGAGCTCCGGCACGATGTCCGTGCGGGCGCGGACCGCGGCGACCAGGGCGGCCAGGCGCGCCGGCTGCTCGACGGGCGTGATCGGGCGCGTTGGGTCGACCGGGGGTGTCGAGCGGGACATGGGGGCCTCCACTACGCATCGCGAGGCGACGGGCGGGGCCGGTGGCTTCACCGGCCCGACGGAAGTATCGACACCGGTATGCCGCTCACGTCCCGTCGGGCTCGGGCCTGCCAGGCGATCGTGGTGAGACGGCGGCCTGACGTGGCAACGAAGCGCCCGAAGCGACCGGCGGCGGAGCGAACGTCCCTTGATGTGATCGCGGGTCCCTCGATCCTGTCGGCCCCTTCGGGCAAGACCTACGTTATGGGCCGGCGGGCAGGGCGGTCAACGCGGTTATCCACGAACTCGTGCCCAGGTCCGTCGCCGCCATCCACGACTTGTCCGCGGCTGTGGAAAAGCCTGTGGAGAACACTGTCCCGCAGTGGCTGACGATGCCGGTCAGCCGCCCATCGCGAACATCTCGATGCGTGGCAGGGTCGACGTCGCCTGCGAGCGGAGTTCCGAATAGCGGTCGCCCCGGCGCAGCCAGATCGTCTCGACGGCCTCGCTGAGCTCCGCGTCCGACGCGCCGGACCGCAGGAGCGCCCGCAGATCGTGGCCCTCGACGGCGAACAGGCAGGTGTAGAGCATCCCCTCGGCCGAGATCCGGGCGCGCGTGCAATCGCGGCAGAACGGCTGCGTGACCGACGAGATGACGCCGAACTCCCCGCCACCATCGGTGTAGCGCCAGCGACCGGCGACCTCGCCTCGATAGGCCGGCTCGGCCGGTTCGACCGGCCAGACCGCGGCGATCGCGTCGACGATCTCGGCGGCGGGGACCACCTCGTCGAGCCGCCAGCCGTTCGAATGGGCGACATCCATGTATTCGATGCAGCGCGGGATCACGCCGGTCTCGCGCGCCCAGGCCGCCATCGGCAGCAGACTCGATTCGTTCACGCCGCGGCGGACGACCATGTTGACCTTGACCGGCGCCAGCCCCGCCTCGATGGCGGCGTCGATCCCGTCGAGGACCTTGGCGACCGGGAAGTCGATCCCGTTCATCGCGCCGAACACGGCGTCGTCGAGCGAATCGAGGCTGACCGTGACACGCCGGAGGCCCGCCGCAGCCAGCGAGCCTGCCAGCGCACGAAGGGCGGAGCCGTTGGTCGTCAGGGTCAGGTCGATCTCACCGCCATCGGGGCGGCGCATCGCGGCAAGCATCTCGATCAAGTGCGGAAGGTCGCGCCGGACCAGCGGCTCGCCACCGGTGATCCGCAGCTTCTCGACCCCGAGCGAGACGAACGTCCGTGCCGTTCGCTCGATCTCCTCGAAGGTCAGGACCTGGTCGCGGGGCAGGAATGCATAGTCCGCTCCGAACACCTCTTTCGGCATGCAGTAGGTGCACCGGAAGTTGCACCGATCGGTGACCGAGATGCGCAGGTCGCGCATCGCGCGCCCGAGCGTGTCGGTCGGTCCGGGGCGGCCATCGAAGGTGGTCGGGGCATCCATCGCGGCCATGGTAGCCGGGAACGCCCGGACGCCCGGCGGTACCACCGGCTCAGACCACTGGTACCTCTAGCCAACTGCACCATACCGACCCCCGCTGCCACGATGCGCCCAAGCAACGGATGTCGGAGTGACCCCTCCCGACGTGCCCGAATGAGGATCGCCACACATGGCTCAGACCGATACACGACCGGGCTTCAGGCTTCCCTGGACGACGGAGCAGGACGCTCCCACAGATCAGGGCGATTCTCCGAGCGCCGACGCCTCGGCCGAAGGGTCGATCGTGGCCGAGGAAACGACTGCCAGTGAGGCATCCACTCCCACCGAGGAGCCTGAGACGTCCGATATGATCGATGCGACCGCCACCTCCAACCTCCGCCGGCCCACGAAGTTCATGGCCGAGCTGAGCCGCGCCATGCTGACCGCCGTCGAGACCTCTCGCGATGAGACGATGGGCCGCCTGAGCGCCGACGCCAAGTCGGTCGTCGAAGAGCTCCATTCGGCTTCGGCCATGGAAGCTGCCGAACTGCGCCGCCGCGCCGACGACGACGTCGCCGCCGTGCGTGAGTGGTCGAAGGCCGAGATCGCCCGCATCCGCGACGAGACCGAGGCACGGATCGCACTGCGCAAGACCGCCCTCGACAGCGAGATGGATCAGCACAGCCTGATCATCGAGTCGCGTGTCGAGCAGGTCGGCGCGACGGTCGCCGAATTCGAAGGGCAGATGGTGGACTTCTTCGAGCGCCTGCGCTCCGAGGAGGACCCGACCCGCATCGCCGCGATGGCCGAACGAATGCCTGAGCCGCCGGACCTTGCCGGCGTCGCCGCCGCCATCGTCGAACCGATGGCCCCGGCCGTCGATCCGGCCTACACGATCATCAGGGACGGGCCGTCCGCGTCCGCCGAGAGCGATGGCAGCGAGACGACCGATGCGGAAGCGACCGCCGAGGCCAGCGTCGATACCGACGAGGCAGAAACTGGCGAGACCGACGTCGCCGAGGGCGGCGAGGCCGAGACCGGAGACCAGTCGACGACCGACTTCGCCGCCGCCGAGGCGGAGGCCGCGACCTTCACCGGCGACGTCGAGGACGGCGCCAGCGAGCCCGAGCCGAGCCCGGCTCCGACCGCGAGCGATCACGAAGCCGCCGCGGCGGCACTTGCAGCGACCGCCGACGATCGCCCCCCGCAGGCCGAGCGCGCAACGACCCGCGTGATGGTCACCGGTCTGGTCAGCGTGGCCAGCATCGCGACCTTCAAGCGCAGCCTTGGGCGCGTCCCGGGCGTCTCGACCATCGGTGTCGCATCAGGCCCCGACGGAGAGTTCGTCTTCACCGTCAGTCACGACTCGGGCATCGGCCTGGGCGAGGCGATCCTGGCCCTGCCGGGCTTCGAGGCTCAAGTGACCGCGGAAACCTCTGGCGGCCTCGAGGTCACCGCGCACGACCCCGACGCCGGCTCCTGACCCCCACCCCGGATCCCAAGGAGTCCCACGTGGCCCGTCCCGCCATCGCCGTCGCCCTCCCGCTCAGTGAGTCGACGACCGTTTCCGCTGAACTGCTCGCGGCCGGCTTCGAGGTCATCGAGATCGAGCATCCACGTGAGCTCGAGAAGGCGCTCGACGTACGGCGCGATATCGCGCTGGCCGTCCTCGATGGCGAGGTCGAGGCCGCCGAGGCTCAGGACTACCTCACCGTGCTGCTCGGCGCCGGGCGAGCGATCCCGGCGCTGACCGTCGTCTCGCCGCGTGCGTTCGAGCGCCTGGCCCCACTGGCCCAGGCCGACTCATTCAACGAATACTTCACCCGGCCGTACTCCGCAGACTCGATCCGCTGGCGCGTCGAGGCGATGTGCATCCGGCGCGAGACGGTCGACGACGGCAGTGGCCCGGTCCTCCAGAACGGCGACCTCGGCAGCTGGCACGGCAACGCCACGACCATCGCGATCTTCAATCCGAAGGGCGGCGTCGGCAAGACCACCGTCGCGACCAACCTCGCCGCCGCGATCCAGCTCCGCAAAGGCAAGTCGGTCCTGCTCATCGACGCTGACACTGTCACGGGTCACGTGACCACGTCACTCGGGATCGAAGGCGTCCGGACGGTGGCCGACAGCTGGCGGGATGAAGCCGACGGCGGCCCGATCGAGGGTCTCTACGACATCGCGGCCTCGCATCAGAGCGGGATGAAGGTCGTCGCCCTGACCGACTCGCCCCTCCACACCGACGTCCTCGACCCCGCCCGGATGGCGAGCGCGATCACGGCCGCTCGCAGCCGAGTCGACGTCATCGTCATCGACCTGCACCCGTCCTACAGCACGCTCAACCAGGCGATCTTCGACGTCGCCGACCGTATCTTGGTGCCGGTCACCCCGGACGTGCCCGCCATCCGGGCGGCCGTCCAGTTGCGCGATGTGGCCGTCGGGCTCGGCTGCCGCGAGCGGTTGGCGATGGTCATCAACCGGGCCAACAGCGGGCTCAGCGTCGGCGACATGGAACGAACCGTCGGGATGCCCGGTCTCTCGCTCATCCGGTCGGGAGGCCTGCTCTTCGTCCGTGCCGCCAACGAGGGCCGGACGGTGATCGAGATGTTCCCGAGGGAGAAGATCACGACCGACTTCGAGGTGCTCGCCGATCGGGTCTTCGGAACGCCGACCGTCGTCCCGGCGGTGAGGGCCGGCTTCCGGATCCCCGCCCGCACCCGTCAGCCCGCGCGCGTCTGACCTCGCGCGGGCCTTGTCGGCCCGCCGATCAGGCCCGATCGGTCCAGTTGGTCCCGCCCAGCGGCGCGCCGGGCAGCTTCTCGTGGCGCTCCCCCGTCCGGACATCCACCTGTTGGACGCCCCGGATGTACTGGCGATTGACGAGCACCGCCGACGCGGTCTCCGGGCCCACCCGCAGATCGCCCTTCATCGCGGTCGCCTCGACGATCGGCACGAACATCTCAGACGAGCGACTCAAGAGGCTGTCCGGCTCAGATCCCGGATGCAGGTAGACAGTGCCGATGACCCGGTAGGGCGGCACCTCGACCGCGACCTCGTACGAGACCTTGTGGACACGGTGGGCGGCCTTGCCATCCTCGGTCATCTCAGGCAGTGAATCGTCGCGGACGAGGACGACGACCAGGTCGTACGGATCGACGGTCTTGAGGCCGGGCGCCGCGACCATCGGTTCGGAGCCGTCGACCGGGCCCCACTGGACATCGACGATGTCGATGGGTTCGCGCCGGTTGAGGGCGTCGGACAGCCTGCCCTCGATCATCATCCGCCCGATCAGCCGCCAGTCCTCGGTCAGGCCGTCGAACGCGATGCCTGCGCCGCCGGTTGCGGCCGTGGTGCCGTGAGTGGCCCCGGCCTCGGCGTCGTGCGTCTTCTTTCGCCTCAGGAAGTCGAACGGCACATCACTCCTCCGTCGAGCCAGAGTGGTCGCGGATGGTGTCGACCACGCCTTCATCGGCCAACGTGGTGGTGTCGCCCAGGACGCGGCCCTCGGCGATGTCGCGCAGGAGGCGGCGCATGATCTTGCCCGAGCGGGTCTTCGGCAGGTCCGGCACGAACATCAGGAACTTCGGACGGGCGATCGGCCCGATGACATAGGCCACGTGCTCCCGTAACTGGACGGCCAGCGTGTCGGATGGCACCTGGTCGGCCTTGAGGATGACGAACGCGAAGATCGCCTGGCCCGAGACGTCGTCCTTCTTGCCCACCACCGCGGCTTCGGCGACCGACTTGTGATCGACCAGGGCAGATTCGACCTCGGTCGTCGAGATCCGGTGGCCGGCCACGTTCATGACGTCGTCCACCCGACCGAGCAGCCACAGGTAGCCGTCCATGTCGCGCTTGGCGCCGTCTCCCGCAAAGTACATCCCTGGGAAACGGCTCCAGTAGGTCTCCTTGTAGCGTTCCGGGTCGCCGTAGATGCCGCGCAGCATCCCCGGCCACGGCCGTTTCAGGACGAGATAGCCTCCGCCGCCGAGCGGCACCGAGGTGCCATCGCCATCGACGACGTCGGCGGCGATGCCAGGGAACCCGAACGTCGCCGAACCTGGCTTCGTGGTGGTCACCCCGGGCAGCGGCGAGATGAGGATCTGCCCGGTCTCGGTCTGCCACCA
>JANMBS010000389.1:0-1752 GCA_031360525.1 Thermomicrobiales bacterium | reverse complement strand
GGAAGCGCTCGGCGGCGGCCGGGCGGCCGATGGACCTGCGACTCCCCGCCACCGACGCGCCCTCGCTCCCCGCCATCACCGAGTCGGAGCGGATCGGCGATTCCTACGCGGTGATCGGGCTCGATGCGCGGCGCCAGGTCGTGACGCTCTTCCGGCCCGCCCTGGAGCGGATCGGGGCGGTGACCAATGCGGCTCTTTCGGAGATGCCGTCCGGTCGGGTCCGGATCGGCGGGCTGGTCGTCACCCGCCAGCACCCGGTGACCGCCAAGGGCACGGTCTTCCTCGCCCTCGAGGACGAAACCGGGATGGTCAACGTCACCCTTTGGCCGGACACCTGGGCGCGGCTGCGGGGCGTCGTCCGGCGGCACGCATTGCTGCTCGTGGACGGGGACCTCCAGCGCGAGGGCGAGGTGGTCAACGTGATCGCGCGGTCGATCGTGCCACTCCCCGAGGTGGCCGCCTCGGCCGGCGGGCCGGATCGGCCGGCCGGCGTCCGCCAGCTCGGCCACGCCGGGATGCGCCGGCTCGGTTGATCGAACCGAGACTCGTGGCGCCGACGTGACCGCCAAGACCCCCGTTCAGCGCTTGGCGCCGGCCTTCTGCGAGGTCCCGCCGCGCGTCCGACCATCGCCGGGCCGCTGCTTCGGGGCCTGCGACTGACGACGATTCCGGTTCCGGTTCGGGCTCGACAGGGCCAGGAAGCGGCGATACCAGGCAGCGGCGGCCGCGAAGAAGGCGCCCATGATCGGCGAGTAGATGAACGCCGAGACCGTGGCGCCGGCAGCACTGACCGTGAACTGCTCGGCGAACGGAGCCGGCAGCTTGCCCGTCACGCCGAGCGCGACGTAGCAGGCGGCCGATACGAGGCCGATCACGATCCCGACGAGCCAGCTCGCACGCGGCGCGAGGAACCCGCCGATGAACACGCCGCCGATGGCCGGGAAGACAACGAAGTAGGTGAACAGCAGGCCGGTGACCATGTCGTTCGCGCCGGTCGCCGCGGTGGCGATCGTGGCGGCGATGGTGATCAGGACGGGCAGCCAGATGGCCTTCGTGTGGACGGCGATCCAGGGCAGAGCCGCGATGTCCTCCCGGACGTGGACCGGCCGAATCGACTGTCGGAAGGCATCCACGAAGCCGACCCGCTCCTGGGTCCCGCTGGCCTGCTTGCCCGCTGACGCGGCGTTCGAGCGCTTGGTGCCCTGGCTGGAGCCGGTCGCAGACAAATCGTCGGCGCCGTCGGTGTCCTCAGCCAGCGGATCGGTCGCAGTGGTCGCTCGGTAACGGCGGCGCGCCTCGGCGCGTTCGGTCCTCTTGGCGCGGGCCACGGTCACTCCTGCGATCTGGGTCGGATGGTGGAGGCATCGTAGTCGAACCTCGGCGGGTGCGGGATAAGTCGCGGTGAAGGCTTGCCTGCTACAACGAAGCGACCTCGCCGCCAGCTGCCCTTCCCGCCGGGAGGTCACCGATGGATCGTGCCCGGCGCGCGGGGTTCACTGCGCTCATCGTCGTCGTGATGGTCGCGGCTCCTGGAGGGTTTGCGGGTCGGGGGGCGCTGGCCGCGGCCGTCGGCTGGCCGCCGTCGACGCTCGTCGTCTCCGAGGTGCAGACCGGTGGCGCCTCGACGTCCGACGAATTCGTCGAGGTCGCCAATCAGGGCGCCGGTCCGCTCGACCTTGCCGGGCTCGAGGTCGTTTACGCGACGGCATCGGGATCGACCGTGACACGCAAGGCGAGCTGGACCGCCGCGAC
>JANMBS010000358.1:0-1718 GCA_031360525.1 Thermomicrobiales bacterium | reverse complement strand
GCGCCCGCCGGCCAGGCCGCGTTCGACGATGACCAGACGGTCTCCGATGAGGCCGCCGCGCTAGAGGCGGCGCTCTCCCTCGTGACACCGCTGTGGGCCACCGGACCACCGGCGTCGCCGCCACCGAGTCCGGCCAGGCTGAGTCAGCTCCGACGGCGGTTCCACGAACTCGGCGCCGTGAACCCGTACGCCGTCGACGAGTATTCCGCGCTCAAAAGCCGTCTCGAAGCGCTCGAAACCCAGGCGACCGACCTGTCGAACGCCATCAGCCGGACGCGCGACCTGATCGCCGAGCTCGACGCGATGATCGCCGACCGCTTCCGAACGACCTTCGCGGCCCTCGAGACGGCGTTTTCGACGCGCTTCGAGCAGCTCTTCGGGGGCGGCTTCGCCAAGTTGTCGATGACCGACCCGTCGGACCTCGGATCGACCGGGATCGAGATCGTCGCGCGCCCGCCGGGCAAAAAGGCGCAGGCGCTCGCGATGCTGTCCGGCGGGGAGCGAGCCCTGACCGCGGTCGCCCTGCTGTTCGCGATGCTCGAGGTCCGTCCCGTCCCGTTCTGCGTCCTCGATGAGGTCGACGCCGCTCTCGACGAGGCGAACATCGGCCGCTTCGCCGACGCGCTCCGCAGCCTGGCCCACCAGACCCAGTTCATCGTCATCACCCACAACCGCGGCACGATCGAGGCCGCCGATGCGCTCTACGGCGTCACCGTCGGGGATGACTCGGTCAGCCGCGTCATCAGCCTTCGCCTTGACGAGGCGCAGGCGCTGGCCACCCGCGATCGGGACCGAACGGCGCTGGCCGGATAGGCTTCGCGCCATGCCCTTCTGGCGACGCAACCGAAACGAGACGGCCCCCGAACGCGAAGTTGACGGACCGGTCGATCCCGACTTCGTGGATCCCTCCGGGGAACCTGATCCCGCCGATTTCGGCGACCCGGCCGAGGGCGCCGAGACGCGAGACGCAGCCGACGCACCGGTCAAGCCCGAGGCACCCATCGAACGGGTCGATCCGCTCCTGCCGTTCGAGGCGCCGGCCGCGGCACCCCAGTCGGCGCCCGAGGTCGCGGCGACTCTCGACGCCGGCCTCGAGCGGACGCGCGGCGGCTTCATGGCGCGACTTCGGGGTCAACTCGAGTCTGCCACTGGCGAGGGACCGTCGTGGGACGACGTCGAAGAATCATTGATCGCAGGCGACGTCGGGGCGGCACTCGCCATCGACCTCGTCGACCGCGCCCGAAGGAGTCGCGACGCGGTCACCCCGGAGGCCGCCATCCGGACCGAACTCGCAGCCCTCCTCGTCGCGCGAGACCTCGCGTGGAGCCCGCGCTCGGCGGTCCCCGGCGGTCCGGCCGTGATCCTCGTCGTCGGCGTCAACGGGACGGGCAAGACCACGACCATCGGCAAGCTCGCCAGCCGCTACACCGCCGAGGGCCGCTCGGTCCTGCTCGCCGCCGCCGACACGTTCCGCGCGGCCGCCATCGACCAGCTCCGCATCTGGGCCGACCGGGCCAAGGTCCCCATGGTCGCCCACGCGCCCGGCGCCGACCCGGGCGCGGTCGTCTACGACGCGCTCGATGCGGCCGTCGCTCGTGGCGCCGACCTGGTCATCGCCGACACCGCGGGCAGGCTGCACACGCGCTCGAACCTGATGGACGAGCTGTCGAAGGTCCGCCGGATCATCGACAAGCGCCTCCCCGGCGCCGAGCCCGAGA
>JANMBS010000243.1:0-11503 GCA_031360525.1 Thermomicrobiales bacterium | reverse complement strand
GCCGCGTCTCAGCCAACGTGCGTGGTGGCGGTCGGCTCGTCTCGCTGTGGCGCGGCCGGTTCGATCTCCAGCCGGGGCGCGACGGGATGGAGGCCTCGGCTCGAGTGGTGGTCGAGGGTGACCCGGCGTTCGAGACGATCGTCCGCGGCGACCTCTTCCTGGACACATACCCACCGACAGGCGCCCGGGCGATGGCGGCGGTCCGGCCACTCATGGCCCTGGCGCCCGGGCTCCACACCATCGACGAACTCGGCTTGCGGCCGGTTTTTCGCTAGCGGGCCTGAACGGTCAGTCGATGCCGCGAGTTTCCTCGCGCTCGTCGACCGTGAGGCGCCGTGCCGCGAGCGCCTCGACGAAGGAGCGTGGATCGAACGCTCCCTCGGGCGGATGGACGCCCACCGGCCCTCCTCGAGCGACGAGGTCCGCGGCGATCGCCGCGACCGTCCCGGTGATCGCCGACGAGGCCGAGCGGCCGACCTCCTCGACGGCGAAGTCGTAGACCAGGGTGACCGGCCGTCCATCGCGAGCGCCCTCGACGCGGACCTGCTTGACGTTGGCGCTGCGATCGGCCGGCCCGATCCCGCGGCTGCCGATGTACGCGGCGGCGAACCGTCGGGGCGACACGGCGAGCCCATCGAGCTCGAACGGCTCGTCGCGATCAAAACCGAGTTCGAGCAGCACTCTGATGCGTCGGGTCTCATCGGCGGGGTACCCGACCTTGAACACGACATCGTCGACGTCGATGTAGCGCGGCAGCGTGGCCGGTTCCGGGTGCGGGACCAGGTGGACCTCCTGCTCGCCGTACGGCGCCGGAAAGGTGAACGGTTCCTCGTCGGAGAAGGAAGGGCGCTCCACGAGTCGTCCGCCGATGCGGACGACCGACGTGCCGACGCTCGCATCGAAGCGCGTGACAACGATGCCCGGCGACGTCCACAGGGGATGGCTGATGTACGAGTAGATCCGGATCGCATCGACGCGTTCCAGCTGATCGGCGCCGAGCCGGGCCAGCACGTTGGTGAGGCCCGGCGCGACGCCGCAACCTGGGACGATGCGGCAGCCGGCCGCCACGGCAGCGTCATGCCGCTCGAGCTGCTGGATCGTTTCCGTGTAGTACGAACCCAGATCGACCAGATGGACCCCGGCCGCGATCGCCGCATCGGTCACCGGGACGTTGTGGCGCATGTAGGTCGCATTCAGCACGACGTCGGCGTCGGCCAGCGCGGCCCGCAGCGAGGCAGCATCGTCGACGTCAACGCGGACCACGCGCTCCGGTGCACCCAGGCCATGGAGCAGGGCGGTGGCCGCCGCGGGCCGGATGTCGCCCACCGTCACCTCGTGATCTGTGCGTCGGACGAGGTCGGCGACTGCCCCGGAGCCCATCTCGCCGGATCCGCCGAGGACGAGGATCCTGCTCACGCTCGGACGCTCACCAGTGGGTCGGCTCGCCGACCGCGATCGGCTCGAGCTGCCTCCCGAAGCGACATTCGCTGATATCGAAGTCGGGCGCCTCACCGGCGATGAGCTGACTCAGTACCCGCCCCGTCACCGGGCCCGCGGTATTGCCGAACGCATGGCCCGCCCCGACGAAGAGCCCGGGCATGACTTCGTCGATGACCGGCGCCTGGTCCGAGGTATAGGGGAGGTACCCGGCCCACGTGCGCGTGATCGGCACATTCCGCAGCGTCGGGAAGTCCGCTGCGAACCCGTCGGCGATCTGTGCCAGGCCGGCCAGGGTCGGATCCGGGTCGAGGTCACCTGGATAGTCCGTCGCGCATCCGAGATAGAGCTCGCGGGACGCGCGCTGGACAAGAAGCGGGAGCAGGACGAGTCCGTCGCGACCCTCGCCGTCGGTGGTGAACAGGGCCGGATCCCACGACGGCAGGTCGCGAAAGAGGGCGTACTGCTTGGTCGCGTTGGGCCCGTAGACCAGCGGCTCGATCCAGAACGACTGGGGCGCGGTGAGCATGATCTGGAGACGTTCGCCGCCGATCGGGATGTCGACGCCGGTCTCGGCCAGCAAAGCGGTACTCCACGCCCCGGTGGCGACGACGATGGCGTCGGCGGTGAGTCGGCCGGCGTCCGTTTCGACACCCACCACCCGGTCGCCTGAGACGACCAGTCGATCGACCGTGACGCCCTCGCGGACGGTCGCCCCTTCGGCACGTGCGCCGCGGGCAAGAGCGTCGAGCACGGTCGAGGTCACGATCTGCGCATCCTCAGCGCAATAGCTGGCGCCCATCACGTCGGGACGGATCGGTGGCACGAGGCGTCGGACTTCGTCGCCATCGATCAGCGAGATGTCGAGGCCGTCCGCGCGCCGAGCCGCCACGAACTCCTCGAAGACGGTGCCCTGTTCGGACGTCATGAAATACATCAGTCCGCCACTCGGACGGAACTCGAAGCCGCCGGGCAATTCGGCGAGGAGTGCCGGGTAGAGCTCGCGGCCGGCCCGAGCGATCTCGAGCGCGAAGCCCGGCGTCCGGCAGTGGAGCCACAGGAAGCCGGGGTTGCGCCCGGATGCTCCGTAGCCGATCGTCCGCCGCTCGAGGAGGGTCACATCCATCCCCTGTCGGGCGCAGAAATAGGCGGTCGCGCAGCCCACGATGCCACCGCCGACGATCAGGACCGACGGACTCATCGAGGGTCGCGGACCGTCACGGTGTATCCGGTCGTTGGTCCGTCGATGATCAGCTGGGGCGCTCGACCTTGTTGGCCGGGTCGTCCACGCCGGTCACCTGGATCGACATGTCGCCGCCGCCCATACCGGTCGATTCCCAGGCCACGAGGTAGCCCTCGTCGGCGATCCACAGGTTGATCGATGCGCCCGCCGGGACCCCGGAGAAGCCACCGACCGCTGTGGTCGAATCGATCAGGAAGTGATGGGCCGATACGCCGTTCTTCTGTTCGGCGCCCTTGTCGAGCGAGCTCTGGGCCCACTCAGGCCCGGAGAACATGCCGACCATCAGGGTCGGGTCGAACGCCGCGAACATGGTCGTCGCGAGCTGGGACGGGACCGCCTTGAGCGGCTCACTGCCGTCGGCGACCCACGCGTCGTTGCCGATGACGACGATCCGCGTGCCGCCGCTGATCGTGATGTCGCGCGACAGGACGGGCTTGGTCACGACGACACCCTTGTACTGTTCGACGCCGCTGACCGTGATCGAGATCCGGTACGAGTCGACGTTGTCGAGGCCCTTCGTGATCGCACTCACGTCGAACGACGGGATCGCGAAGGGCAGCGACTCCTCGGGCGCCCCGGTCTCGACGGCACCGGTCGATGGCGCCGTCACGGCAGTCGGGCTGCTGGCACCGCCTGTCGAGCCCGGCCCGGACGCGGTCCCACCGCCGCAGGCCGCGAGCAGCAACGTGAGCGGGATGAACAGGATGCCGGTTCGGCCGGCAGTGCGGATCCGTGTCATGCGAATGTGTCCCCCAGGTCACCGGTCGGGTCGCCGGCACGCCCGATGATGCGACCGGGCACCGGTTGACGCAAGCGAGCCGGGTGGCTCACTCGTGTCCGCAGCTCAGCTCGGTCCGCGGTCGAACCAGATCCGCTCCCCGCTGAACCGCTGCGTCACGGGGTCCCACGGGAACAGGATGAGCACTTCGAGCGAGACGGCAAGTCCCGACGGCGCGACGCCCACCCACGGCCCGAGGTTCGTCCCGGTCAAGGTGGCTACCTCGAAGGCCCCCTGCGGGCCGATGACGATCTCGGACAGCGCGAACGCGTTGTCGGGGAAGGCCCCGAACAGTTCGGTGTAGAACGCCCGGGCGCCGGCGTGACCTTCCCAGCGTTGTCCAGTGGGCACGATCTCGTAGACGCATCCCTCGGACAGGGTCGCGATCAGGCCGTCGATGTCGCGCGCGTCCTCGGCGATCGAGTGGCGCACCCACAGCCGCTTGATACGGCGGAGCTCGGCCGTGTCGAAGGGCCTCGCCAGGCGTCGCCGGATCGATTCCGTACCGGTCACCGGCGGATCACGTCGGCGGGCCGCCGGCGAGTCGCGCCACCGCCTCGATCGTCCGGTCGACCTCGGTGGCGGTGTTGTAGTGGACGAGGCCGAGACGCAGGACGCCGCCGGTCTCGGCCTTGCCCAGCCGCTCGATCAGGCCCGTCGCGTAGAAGTCTCCGTCCCACGTGTAGATGCCGCGCCGCCCGAGCGCCTCCGCGGCGGCCCGGGGATGGATGCCGGCGATCGTCACGGCCACGGTCGGGACGCGCGTGGTGAACCGGGACCGGTCGGTAATGCCATGGATGGTCACGCCCGTGATCGCCTCGAGGCCATCGAGGAACCGAGTCACCAAGGCCCGCTCGTAGTCGGCGATGGCAACCATCCCGGCGACCAGTTCGCGCCGCCGTTCGCTCGCGTTCCCGGCACCCGGCGCGCCGGCGACGTCGCCGTAGGTCCGACCGACGTCGCGCAGGTAGTCCGTCGCGGCAAGTGTGCCGGCGATGCCCTCGTAGTTCGGCGTCCCGGTCTCGAACCGGTCGTGAGCCGGCCGGACCTTGTAGGCAGGCAGGCGCTCGAGGATGTCGGCCTTGCCATACAGCACCCCGACGTGCGGCCCGAACCACTTGTAGGCGGAACAGGCGAGGAAGTCGGTGTCGAGGTCGACGACGTCGATGAGCCCATGCGGGGCGAACGCGACAGCGTCGACGAAGGTGAGGGCACCGACCTCGTGGGCCCGCGCGACGATCTCGCGGACCGGATTGACCGAACCGACCGCGTTGCTCGCATAGCCCACGGCCACGAGCTTCGTCCGCGGGCTGAGCTTCGACTCCAGATCCTCGAGGTCGAGGGTGACGTCGGCGTCGTGGATGTCGACGGTCTGGACGGTGACGCCGCGGTCGGCCGCCATCGCCCGCCAGGTCGAGACGTTGGCTTCGTGGTCGAGCCGGGTCACGACGATCTCGTCGCCGGGCTGGAGTGTCGCGCCGATCGACCGGCCGATCTGGAGTGTCAGCGTCGACATGTTGGCGCCGAACTTGATCTCGTCAGGCGATGCCGCCCCGAGGAAGTCGGCGACTGCGGCGTGCGCCTCGGCGGCCATCTCATCGGTCATGGCGCTCGTGGTGAAGGCCCCGCCCGAGTTCGCGTTCATGTCGCGGTAATAGGTGCTGACCGCGTCGATCACGCGCTGCGGGACCTGGGTCCCGCCCGGACCGTCGAGGAAGACGACGGGGCGGCCGTCGTGCTGTCGGGCGAGTGCCGGGAACTCGGCGCGCAGCGCCTCGACATCGAACGGTGTAGGCATGTGCCGAGCGTAGCGCAACGGTTGCGATCGGCGCGCCGGCAGCACCGGCGCGATTCCCGATACGCCGCATGTTCGCAGGCTCCAGGTCCGCCAGTCGCAGACCGCGTCCCGTGGACTCCACGTGCGCTCGGCTGCCGCCGCCGTAGGCAGGTTTGTCTTCTTGGTGCTCAGAGCCGCCGATCGCCGAGCGGCTGCGCCCGCAGGACTGCCCGCGGCGAACCACGCTCAATCGTGTGACAAATTTGTATCAGGCGGGCCCTAGTCACGCATCCAATGACAAACATGTCGCAGGCGCAGATTTGGCGCGATCGTTAACTCAGGGCGGCTCGGACCACGCTCGGGCGTCGGCCCGCGGCTGGAGGTCCGGTGACTAGTGCGCGCCTGAGGGAAATCTGTCACAACCAGCGCCGGCGGCGAGGCCCTGGGGGCGGCCAGAGCCCTCCCGGCGGCGAGGCCCTGACAGGCAGCAGCCGCGGTCGCGGCCTAGTGCTCCGTGCCGCCGGTGAACGTCCAGCCATCGATGCGGACCGCGGGCACGACGACGCCCCCCAGGAAACCCTTGAGGGTCTTGCGCTCACGGGCGACGGCGACCGTGCCGGTCAGGGCTGCAAGGTAGCTCTGCGTGTAGCGCAGGTTCTTGACCGGCCCGACGATCTTCCCGCCCTCCACCAGGAACGTGCCGTCGCGGGTCATCCCGGTCACGATCGCCAGCTTGGGGTGGACTGGGTTGGTGTAGTGGAAGCGGGTCACCAGCAGGCCGCGATCGAGCCCCCCGATGAGGTCGTCACGCGTCGCGTCGCCGGGATCCATGAACATGTTGACCGGGAAGGGGCCCCACGGGTTCGGGGCGGGGAGCCCGTGACCGGTCGAGGCGACGCCGTCGCGAGCCGCGGTCTGGACGTCGTAAACGACCTCGCGGCAGATCCCGCGCTCGACCAGCGGGACGCGCCGCTTGGCGACCCCCTCGTAGTCGAACCAGAGCGGGAGCCCGGCCGGGTCGTGACCGTCGTCGATGATCGTCACCAGGTCGCTGCCGATCCTCTTGCCGCCCTCGAAGAAGCTGCGCTCCTCCTGGACGGCGAGGGCCGAGAAGCCGAGATAGCCGAGCATGTCGAGCAGGTCGACGACGGCGTACTCCTCGAGCACGACCGGGTAGTCGCCTGGGTCGATCGAGACCGCGTTGGCCGTCGCGCGCGCCTTGCCGGACGCCTCGCGGCCGAGGGCGCCGGCATCGATCGTCGAAGCGTCGACCGCGGCGGCCTCGGCATAGCCGGTCCCGCCGCCTGGACCCATCGAAACCGTGATGAACTGCGACGTCGTCCGCGTCCCCGAGGCGCGCGCCCCGGCCGAGTTGGCGACCGCGATCGATTCGGTCCCTGTGGCGAACGAGCCATAGGCCGTGACGCCCGCGTCATCCGCCGCGCCGATCGCGGCACGCACGGCCTCCGCCCGGAATTCAGGGCTGGCCTCCGCCGTCGCCCGGCTGTAGGCGGCGGGGACGTCGCGGATCTCGGTCGGACCGGGGAGGCCGCCCCAATCGTCGAGTTCCTCGACCACCCGGGCGATGGCGGCGGCGTTCTCGGCCAGCCTGCGCAGGCCCTCAGCGTCCGTGCGCCCCGACGACGCAACGCCGACCCGTTTGCCGATCACGACCCGGAGGTTGATGGCCGTGTTCGTCTCGGCGACGTTCTGGTGGATCTCGCTGTTGGCGAAGCGGGTGAGCGCCGAGTCCTCGGTCGTGACGAGCGCCTCCGCCTCGGTCACGCCCTCGCGTAGCGCGCCAGCCAGCGCCGCCTCGGCCAGGCGGAGGGCGTCCTGGGCGCGATCGTCGTTCATCGCGGGCTGCCCATGCCTACCACTTGCCGACCCCGACCTGGACGTCGCGGAAGCGTGCGCCCGGCACCGCATGTCCGACATGGCCGGTCTGGCCGGGTTCGCCCTTGCCGCAGTTCGGCGTCCCGAGCATGACGTAGCTGGATTCGTCGCCGACCGCGTCGCACGACCGCCAGAACTCATAGGTGATGCCGGTGTAGGTCGGGTTCTTGAACAGCCGACCCTTCTGCCCGCCCTTGATCTCGTAGGCGACCTCTGTCGCGAACTGGAAGTTGAGCCGCCGATCGTCGATCGACCACGACCGGTTGGACGCCAGGTAGAGGCCGTCGTCCGTGTCGGCAACGATCCCGTCGAGGCTCATGCCGGGCCTTGGCAGCAGGTTGATGTTGGTCATGCGGATGAGCGGGATCCGGTTCCAGCCGTCGGCCCGCATCGCGCCGCCGCTCTGACGGCCGATCCGTGGCGCGGTCTCGCGGCTCGACAGATAGCCGACGAAGATGCCGTTCTGGACGAGCGGCACGGCCTGCGCTGCGACTCCCTCGTCGTCCCAGCCGAATGTGCCCATCCCGCCCGGCGCCGTGGCGTCGGCGACGATGTCGATGAGGTCCGAGCCGTAACGAAAGCCCTCGTCGAGCTTGTCGGTGGTCAGGAAGCTCGTGCCGGCATACGACGCCTCGGTCCCAAAGACGCGGTCGAGTTCGGTCGGGTGGCCGCACGACTCATGGACCTGGAGGTAGAGCTGGCTCGGGTCAAGGATGATCGTGAAGCGCCCCGACGGGCACTGCGGCGCCGTCAGCAGCTCGACGGCCTCCTCGGCGAGGGGTTCGGCGCGCTCGGCCAGACCGAGGCTTCGGACGATCTCGTAGCCGCCGCCGCCCCAGCCGCCGCCCGAGTCCGGATAGCTCCGGCGCTGATGCTCGTCGCCGTCGACGGCATGGGCTTCGATCCCGGCACCGACGTGGGTGATGACCTGTTCGGTCAGGCTGCCATCGGTCGCAGCGAAGGTCTTCCACTCGCGCTGGGCGGCGTAGCTCGACTCCGTGAAGGCGATGCCCTTGACTCCCGCGGCTGCCTGGTCGGCCGCCAGCAGGTCGCCGATCTTGGTCGCGAGCGGGACGGTGAACGGGTCCTCCCCGAGCGGCGTCTCATAGCGGCCGTGGGCCGGCGGCCGATCATCGAGGCGCGTCTGGTCGCGCAGTGCCGTGGCGCTCGCCCTGGCGATACGCACCGCTTCCGCGGCGACCCGGTCGGCCTCGGCCGTCGTCAGGACATGTGAGGAGGCGAAGCCCCATGCGCCGTCAACGAGGACACGGACGCCGAACCCCTCGCTCTCGCCCGAAGCTACGCCCTCGACCCGGCCGGTCTTGATCGAGATGCTCTCCTCGAGCCGCCGGACGGTCCGGGCGTCGGCATAGGAGGCGCCCTTCGCCGAGGCGGTGTCGAGCGCGCGGTCGGTCAGGTCTGACATGGCGGCAGGAGCCTAGCAGAGGGGGGTCGTGGCGACACGTAGGATGTTTGCCCTAGTCACGACAACGGCGCGCGGGTATGCATCTGAGTCATCAGGATCGGCCCGGACGAGCTTGGCGGTAGCGCGATTCCGACAGAATCGAGGGGGTGCCAAGCGTGTTCAGCTCGATTCGAATGAGTGAGCTGCATATCGGCTGCCGCACTCGCGCGGCTCAGAACGTCGTGTTGCCGGCCATCGCCTGGATCGTGAGGTAGATCCCCAGCCCGAACACCAGGAACGAGGCGACGAGCGGCACATAGCCGGTCACGCGGCCGAGCGTCGAGGTCTATTCGACACGGTCGAGCCGGCCGCGGGCCAGCACCAGCGCCAGCCCGATCCCGCCCATCACCAGCGCCATCCCGAGCCCGAAGGCGACGACCAGCACGAACCCGAAAGCAGGCCGTCCTGCGGCGATTGAGCCGAGCAGGATCAGCAGCGCGCTCGTGGACGGGATCAGACCGCCTGCCAGGCCGAGCACGAACAGGCTGCGCCACGAGATGGTCGTCCCGGCCGGTGGCAGGTGGCTGTGCCGGACGCCGCCATGGCTGTGCTCGTGGGAGGCGTTGTCGTGCTCATGATCGTGGTCGCCCGGGACCTCGGGGTCGTGGGCATCCCCGTGGTCATGCGCGTCCCCGTGGTCATGCGCGTCCCCGTGGGCATGTGCGTGCGTGTGGGCCGCCTCGCTCGCCCGGATCCGCCACCGACGACGGCTTTCGCTGAACAGCATCCAGCCGCCGATCGCGACGATCGAGAGGGCCGCCACGGCCGGCGCCGACTTCACGATGAGATCGGGTGGCAGGATGCCCTGCGCACCGACCACCAGGGCGGCCAGGACCAGGATCCCGAGCGTGTGCGAGAACGTGACCGACAGCCCGAGACCTGCGGCGTGGAGCGGCGTCCCCCGCGTGCCGACGAGATAGGCCGCCATCAGCGTCTTGCCGTGGCCGGGCGTCAGCGCGTGGCCGGCACCCAGGGCGGCCGCGGTCAAGATCGACACCAGCAGCACGAGCGGGGATAGGTCGGCCGAGCGGAAGATCGACGGCAAGTCGCCGCTCGTCACCCCACCCGGTACCCCGACGGTGGTCGCCGGGTCCGCGGTCGGGGCGGCGACCGCCACCGTGCCGCCACCGCCCGAACCGGTCGACGATGGCGTGCCGGACGTCGCCACCTCGCCCGCCCCTGGAAGAGGCGAGGCGTCCGGGATGTCGAACGGGGCGAGCGTCGGCCCACCGGAGGTGGCGACCATCGCGACCTGCGTATCGGCCAGCGCCTGGGTCAGCAGGTTCGTCGGGTAGGCCGTGAGGCGCGCCGAGGAGCCCTTGCCCCGGAGCGGACCGTCGGCGCCCTCAAGCGTCATCGCCGACCCCTCGACCACGATCTCGCGCCAGCCAAGGCGGTCGCTGGACGACGTGTCCGCGTAGTCGATCCGGCTGCCCGCGGCGAGCGGCCCCGTCGCCGCGCTGAAGCCACACACGATCCGCATCGTCGACAGTCCGCCGACGCCCGGCGGGAAGGTCAGGCCCGCCTCGGTCAGGGTGAGGGTCCGGCCCGTGCCGTCGACGGTCAGCGCCAGCGAGGGCTTCAGCCCATTGCAGGCGGTCACGCGCCCGGTGTCGGTCTCCTCATCGGACACCTCGCCGTCGCCATCGGTGTCGAAGTCGAGTCGCGCCTGGAAGGTCGGGATCTCCGCCTGGTCGATCACCACGTCGAGCAGGATCCGGTCTGGCTCGACACGGATCCCGGTGTAGTGATTGATCGTGAAGTTGCCGAGCGGGTGGGCCGCAGCGAGCGCGGGAAGCAGGAGCACCGCAAAGGTGCCGACGAGGGCCGCCAGCCCGCCACGTCGCGCGCGGCGTGTCGTCGATGTCACGGCTGGTCGTCTCGAAGGGGGGGAAGTCGGTCGGTCATCGATGCGTCCCAGGTCATCCGGCATATCTTCGGTCATACCACGCGGATCCACCGGCGATGGACCCGACCTGGCCTGCACCTCAGATACGCGCCGTGTCCCGTCCCGGATGAACGCACGAGCGCGAGGAAAACGTCCGCTACACTCGCCGAGTGACACGACCCGGGGATCAGGCACACGGCTGGTTCATCACGATCGAAGGCCCCGAGGGAGCCGGCAAGACGACCCAGGCGGCCGCCCTCGCCAGGCATCTCGTGGATCTGGGTTTCGACGTCCACACGACGCGCGAGCCCGGTGGGACATGGCTCGGTGAGCGGCTCCGCGACGTCCTCCTCGCGCGCACGGACTCGGCTGCGCCGACCGATCCCGTGACGGACGCCCTGCTCTTCAATGCCGCGCGCCGCCAGCTGGTGACCGAGGTGATCCGTCCCGGGCTCGAGGCCGGGTGGGCGGTGGTCTGCGCCCGCTTCGCGGACTCGACGCTGGCCTACCAGGGCTACGGGGCCGGCGTCCCGCTCGGACGATTGCGTGCCCTCGAGCTGGCTGCGACCGACGGCCTGACGCCCGACCTGACGATCCTGCTGGACCTGCCCGTCGAGGACGGGCTTGCTCGCAAAGCGCCCGGCGACGTCACCCGCTTCGAGGCGGAATTCGACCTTGCCTTCCATCGCCGCGTTCGCGACGGGTTCCTGGCCCTCGCGGCGGCCGAGCCAGGTCGCTTCGCGGTCGTCGACGCCAGCCGTCCACCGGCTCACGTGGCGGCTTCGGCGGCCTCGGCCGTGGACCGCCTCGTTCGCTCCGGTGAACCGAAACCTGCCACGGTACGCATCAACGGATGACACACGCGGACCAGCCGCTCCGGCTTCGGGTCACGTCCCCCGCGGACGAGGCCGACCGGGCCGTGCTCGTGCGCTTGGCCGACGGGGAGCTCGATGCTCTCGAGGATCTGTATGACCGCTACAAGACCATGGCCTACTCGATCGCATACCGCATCACGAATG
>JANMBS010000238.1:0-10273 GCA_031360525.1 Thermomicrobiales bacterium | reverse complement strand
GAGCGCCTGGTCCCTAGGGACTATCGCTGCACCTCTTGCGGTCGGCTGCTTCGTCCAGGCGCTGCTTGGCGCGTGGAGCCACCTGTTACCGGCGATCGGGCCCGGCGACACCACTGCTCATCGGCGTCAACGCGAGCGTCTCGGCCGGGCCGCAACCTTGCGGTTGGTCGCGCTGAACCTCGGTATTGCGCTCGTTGTCCTTGGCGGCGTCGTCGCGTTCAGCGCGCTGACATTGGCGGGAGCGGTCCTCGTCGGCGGGACGATCGCGGGTTCGATCGTGATCTTCGTGAGCGCGTTCCGGCTCGCCCGCGCGGAACTTCTGGCGAACGAGCCGCTTCGGGTTGGACCGGCGGGCTGACCGTGCGACTCGAACTCACGAAGCGCGCTGATTACGCGATCCGGACGGTCCTGGCATTGGCCCGCATCACCGCGGACGGTCGGCCGATGAGCGTCCGACGCGTCGCTTCGGAGCAGGGGGTCCCGGAGCGGTTTCTCCCGCAGGTCATGCGCGATCTCGTCCGGGCCGGCATCGTCGTGGGGACGGTCGGCAGGGCCGGCGGCTACCGCCTGGCGCGGCCCGCATCCCAGATCTCGTTGCTGGAAGTGGTCGAGGCCGTCGAAGGAGACAGTCGCCGACGGGTGTGCGTGCTGCGCGGCGGACCGTGCGCGCTCAATGGGGTGTGCGACGTTCACGCCACCTTTGCCGCGGCGCAGGAAGACGTCCTGTTCCGGCTTGGCCGCACGACGGTCAGCGATGCGATCCGCACGGACGAGCGAGAAGACTGACGGACATGGCGTTCACATCCAGCCAATAGCCAGGGGCGGTGCGCCTCGTGGTGCGAGCGGCGCAGGCGGAGGTACCGATCGAGCGCCTCTGCCCGCCCGTTGAGCGGCTGCGCTAGAATCGTGCCTCTCCCGGGCGGGAGTAGCTCAGTTGGCAGAGCGTCTGCTTCCCAAGCAGAAGGTCGCGGGTTCGAACCCCGTCTCCCGCTCCATTCCCCCTCCGATCCGCCCGCCAGGATGGGTCTTGCGATTCCTCATCGAAGACTTCGCCAAAGGCGGTCAGGAGAGCCGCACAGCCTATGAGGTCGACTGGCCCTGGCCCTTGAGCCTGGCCACATAGGCCGCCGCCTGCGCCCGACGCTCGAGGTTGAGCTTGGCCAGGATCGAGCTGACGTAGTTCTTGACCGTCTTGTCGGACAGGAAGACCTCGGCGGCGATCTCCTTGTTGGTCATCCCCTCGGCGACCAAAGCGAGGATCTTGCGCTCCTGCGACGTCAGTGCGGCGAGCTCGTCGGGCTCGTCCGATGCCGCGATCCGGCGCATCCGCTCGAGGACCTTGCCCGTGACCGCCGGGTCGAGCAGCGACTCGCCGCGCCCGACCGCCTCGAGCCCGGCCACGAGGTCCCTGGCACGGACCTGCTTGAGCAGGTATCCGCTCGCGCCGGCGATGATCGCGGCGAGGACGGCCTCCTCGTCCGGGTAACTGGTCAGCATCACGACGCGTGTCTCGGGCATCTCGGCTCGGATGTCTCGACAGGCCTCCACGCCCGACCCGTCCGGTAGGCGCACATCCATCACGACAAGGTCGGGGCGGAAGCGGCGCGCTGCCTCGAGCGCCTCGGCGACCGTGCCCGCCTCCGCGACGACCTGGAACCCCGGCCGCCGGTCGAGCATCGCCGACAGGCCCTGCCGGACCACCTCGTGATCGTCGACGACAAGGATCGACAGGGTCTTGACCGGTGTTTCGCCCTGCTCACTCATGACGATGATCTCCCGGGAGGTGGGTCGTGTCCCGCGACGGAAGGAAGAGACTGACCGTCGTTCCGGCACCGTCGCTGTCGATCGTCATCGTCGCACCGATGCCTTCAGCCCGTTCGCGCATGTTGACGAGGCCCTGATGCCCGATCGTCGCAGCGGTCGCGGGGTCGAAGCCGTGACCGTTGTCGGTCACGGTCAGTCCGAGGCCGTCCTCGGTCGCGGACACCATGATCACGGCCCGCGACGCGCCGGAATGCCTGGCGATGTTGCCGAGCGCCTCGTGCACGATCCCGAGGAGATGCGCGGTCGCGTCGGCGGTCGGCTCATCCGGCGGGCCGCCACCGTGCAGCTCGACGTCGATCATCGAGTTGTGGCGGAACTCCTCGACGGTCGCCGCCAGCCCGCCCATGAAGGTCATCCCGCTCAACAGCTCCGGGCGCAGGCCGAAGATGAAATTGCGGATGTCGCGGATCGCCAGGTGGAGGCTGTCGATGGCGCGCTCGACGCGCCGGACGACTTCGTCTCGGTCCTCCTCCATCAACTCGGGGACATCCTCGAGCGAGAGGCCGACCGCATAGATGCTCTGGATGATCCCGTCGTGCAGGTCCTTGCTGATTCGCTCGCGCTCGTCGACGATCGCCAGGCGCTGGACCTGCTCGTGCAGGCGCGCGTTCTCGATGGCGATCGCGGCGTGGCGCGCGAAGGTCTCCACGAGCGCCTCGTCGGCCGCCGTGAACTCCTGCCCGGCAGCCTTGTCGGTGAAGTACAGGTTCCCTACCGAACGGCCCTTCACGCTGACCGGGACGCCGAGGAAGCTGTGCATCGGCGGGTGGTTCGGCGGGAATCCATAGCGACGCTCGTCCACGGCGATATCCGGGATCCTGAATGAGGCGTTCTCGCGGATGATCAGCCCGAGGAACCCGTGACCGCGCGGCAAGGCGCCGATCCTCGCCCGCGTCGCGCTGTCCATCCCGGACGTGATGAAGGCCTCGATCACGCCGTTCGCGTCGACGATCCCGAGCGCGGCATAGCGCGCGCCGACCAACGGTCGGATCTGGTCGACGATGACCTGAAGGACCTCTTCGACAGACCCGAGACCCGCGATCGCTCGCGTGGCCGCATCGACGGCGTCGTAGACGTCGGACGTCGGCTGTTGATCGATGCCGCTCACGATGACCGAGGGTAGCACTGCGGTCGCGCGGGGCCGCTCGGCCCCCGCGTACCTGCCGCATGGACCTTGGACCGTGCATCCCTTGTCGCGACGATACCTGCATGGAGACCGTCCACGATCCTTCGACCCGCCGCGTCTTGCTGGCCGTCGATCAACGGACGGCGGCGAAAGGCTCCGTTGAGGAGGCCATCCGTCTGGCCGTCCTCGAGCACGCCGAGCTGATCGTGCTGAGCGTGCTCGAGCCCTCGAACCTGCACCTGCCCGGCGGGCTGACGCGTCGCGTCGACCAGGAACGTGATCGTCTCGAGACCGGTGCCCGGGCGATCGTCAGCCGGGCACGTGATGCCGGGGTTCCATCGACCTACCTGATCTGGGAGGGCGACCCGGCCGAGACCATCCTCGAGGCGTCCTACGCTGAGGGGGCCGATGTCATCGTCCTCGGATCGCGACCGCGGACCGACTTACGCCGACTCCTCCTCGGCAGCGTCTCTGATCACGTGACGCGGACCGCCTCTTGCCAGGTCATCGTCGTCCCGACCTGAGCGGGTGCCACGGCTCGCCTCAGACCGTGGTCGGGATCACGCAGGCGAAGGCCGGTGCGCCGGCGAGACGCAGTTGCGTCGCGGCAGCCGCATCCTGGATGACGAGTGCGGTGACCATGCCGTACATCCCGTCCATCCCCTCGGCGTGCTGGAGGATGTGGCAGTGGAACGCCCAGGCGCCGGGCTCGTCGCAATCGATGACGACGTCCCAGCGCTCGCCGGGGTTGACGCCCAGGGTGTCGCAGGTGAACGCCGCCGACCCGAGGGGATAGCCGTCGCGGGCAACGACGCGCATGGGCACACCGTGGAGGTGCCAGGGATGCATCATCTGGCCCTCGTTCATGAACCGGATGACGATCTTCTCGCCGAGCTTGGCGACGATCGGCGCCGTAGCTGGGAAGCCGCGTCCATTGATCGTGAAGCCGCCAAGCGTGTCGTTGCTGATCCACACGATGTCCTGGGTCGCGCCGTAGAGGCGGTCGTAGCGGTCGGCCGGCGACTTCGGCTGGACGATGAAGGCGCCGAGCAGGCCACGGCCGACCTGGTCGCTGGCGTTGTGGTGCGAGTGGTACATGTGCGAGCCCGTCGTTCGCGCTGTGAACTCGTAGGTGAAGCTGCCGCCGGCCGGGATCGGCTCCTGGGTGATGTGCGGCACCCCGTCCATCGCATTGGGCAGCCGCTGGCCATGGAAGTGGACGCCGGTCGACTCCTTGAGATTGTTCTTGAAGATCGCCCGGATCTTGTCACCCTCGGTGACGGTGAGCCGCGGGCCCGGCCACGACTTGTTGTAGCCGAGCGCCGCCACCGGCGGCAGGACGGCATCGATCCGATGCTCGATCTCGTCGATCGTCAGTTCGAAGACCTTGACGTCACCGTCCAGCCTCGGCTCGAGCGGCTGGTTCCCGATCGGGTAGGACGCCGCCTCCCCGCCGAGGAATCGCTTGACCCCGGCCTTCGCGTTGGCATCATGGTCGGTCGACGGCGGGGCGGCGGACGCCGATGGCGCGTGCGACATCGCAGCTGAGGCAGCCGCGGACGGAGCGGCCGACGGTGCGGCCGAGGCGGCCGGTTTCGGGCTCGCAGCCGCGGCCGCGCCCGACGTCGCCGTCGGTCCGAGCGTCCAGCCCACGCCGGCCGGCTTGGTGCAGGCGGCCACGGCCACGGCGACGAGGCCCCCGCCGGTCAGGACTCCGGCACGCAGGAGACCTCTCCGGGTCATCCCTCCGTCCGATGATCCAGTGCAGGGGGACGTGAACGGGTCGAGCGTGGGGGTCGTATCCATGCGCACGAGTATCCGCCCATCGGCCGTGGGCCGCACATTCCGGACGGCCCCCGCGGCCGGGCCATTCGTCCCTGATTTTTCGACGTGCTGGGCGCGCATGGGCCTCGACGCGGCGCCCCGGACGCGGCATGCTGGCCACGTGACGCACCTGCCCGCTACACATCCATATCTCGCCGACCTCGATGCCGAGGCGCGCGGCTGGCACAGCGTGGTCGACCTCGTCCGTTCGCTGACGCCAGACGAGTGCGTGATCGCCGGCTACTACGTGGATCCGTCGTGGTCCGTCCGCGACGTGATGGGTCACATCGGGACGTGGCTGGCCGAGGCGGGGGTCCAGTTCCAGCGGATCCAGGCCGGCACCTACGGCGGCCACGACGTCGACATCGACGCGCTGAACGCCACCTTCCTCGAGGCGATGAGCGACCAGCCGTGGCAGGTCGCCTGGACCCAGGCCAACGCCAGCCGGACCCGGATGCGCCAGGCCTGGACGGAACTCGGCGAGCCGTCCGAGGAAGCCGCCTGGTGGATCCGCAAGTCAGCCGTCGACCACTACGAGGAGCACCTCGACCGGCTCAAGGAATGGGTCGGGGAGGTCAAGGGCCAGCGGTCGCCGGGACGCTGATCGCACGGACCGCGGCGAAGACGCCGGCGAGGCGCTCGATCGCGACGACCATCTCGGGGACACTCGCTCGGCAGCGTTCTGACACGAACCAAGGAGGGTGACGGATGGTGACCTGGGGCGAATTCGCCGGCGGCGCGCCGCAGATCGCGAGCGAAGGCCGGCGGCTCATCGATGCCACCGGAGACGGCAAGGCCCTGCTCGCCACCGTGCGCGGCGACGACCTGCCGCGGATCCACCCGATCACCGTCGCGATCGTCGACGAGCGGCTCTATGCCTTCATCATCGCCCGGTCGCCAAAGAACCACGACCTCGAACTCGACGGCCGCTACGCGTTGCACACCCACCTTGATCCGGCGGCCCCGACCGAGGTCGCCGTGCGCGGGCGTGCCCGGCTCGTCGATGCTCCGGACGAGCGCGAACGGGTCGCCGTCGGCTGGGCATTCGAGGTCGACGACGATTACGCCCTGTTCGAGTTCTCGATCGAGAGCGCGTTGCTCGGCGCTCGCCCCACGGCCGATGACTGGCCGCCGGTCTACACCTCGTGGCGGGCTACGGGCCCTTGACGCTGGCCACGATCGCGTGGGCCAGCGGGGTGCCGCGCGGAGTGCCGAGCCCGGTCGCGTAGTCCCAGCCGGGCGTCGCGTTGTCGAACAGGTTCCCGCCGCGGGTCACATCGTGGAAGACGGCGCCCGCCGGCTGCGCGGCGGCCACCTCGTAGAGTGTCGGTCCCAAGGCGCCCAGGCCGACTACGCTGTCCCGTTCGGCGAGCTGGCGGACGAGGACCGTGAACCCGGCCCAGAAGGGTGCCGCCGCGCTGGTCCCGCCAGCCGAACCGGATTCGCCCCCGCTGACCGACAGGAAGCCGCTGACCGGATCTGCGGCGGCGGCCACGTCGGGCACCTGGCGCATCCCGTTCGAGCGCGCGTTCTGGACGCCGACACCTGCCTGCCACGCCGGCCGCGCGTAATAGGTACTCAGGCCGCCGCCCGGCGCCCATCCTGTCAGCGGGTCCTCCCAGGCGACCTCGTCGATGTACGTCCCATCGTCGAGCATCGACATGTACGTCCCGCCGACCCCGACCACGTTGGGATCACCGCCGGGCGAGTCGACCGAGATGCGCAGGTCCTTGCGGTCCTGGTCGATGCAGCCATAAGCGCCGTGGTCACCGCTCGCGACGTAGACGGTCACGCCCGCCGCGGCCGCAGCCGCCATCGAGGCCGCCATCCGAGCCATCGACGCCGGTGGGCGCGCCAGCTCGCATGAGCCCCAGCTGATCGAGGCGATGTCTGCCCGACCGTCGGCGACGATGCGATCGATGATGGCCGCGATCGCGCCACCCTTGTTCGGCGCCTCGTAGTCGAGGATCTGGGCCTTTGGCGCGACCGCGCGGATGACATCGATGTCGAGATTGACTTCGCCCTGACCGTCGCCCGGCTGCGTCACGCCGCCATCGACGGCCACCTTTTCGACCGGCGGACCCGAGATCCCGGCGAGCTGGTCGAAGCGCGCGACATCGGCCGGGTCGAAGGTATCGAGCGAGACGATCGCGACTGTCTGCCCCTCGCCGTTGAGGTTCAGGGCACGGAGTCCCTCGAACTCGTAGGCGCGATCGATGACCTTCGGGGTCATCCCGCCGGGCGGGCCGGCCGCGATGACTGGAGGGGTGGACGAGCGTTCGCTCGGTCGGGCGTCGAGTCCCTCGACTGCGGCGACGAGCCCATCGAGGGCCCCGGGGATGCGCGCCTCGCCGGTCGGCGCATGGAACGTCCGGCCCGTCGCATCCGCGTAGTCGCGCAGGCTGACGCCGAAGACCGACTCGATGATCCTCGCCGGCGCACCGACGGAGATGGCGATCCGCTGTTTCGACGTGGCGACGACCGCGATCCCCTGCGCCGCCGCCCACGTGCGAATGCGCGTGAGGCCTTCGTCGGAGAGACCGAACCGCGAGCCGATCTCGTCGGCCGACAGGAAGTGGCGGTAGTTCGGGGAGGAGCGGTCGCCCACGGCCCGCGCGTAGGCCTGCATCGCCTCGCGGCCCGGGAACTCCAGCACCAGCTCGAACGAGATGTCCCGATCGGCGGGAGTCGGTCCGACCTCGACCAGTGGCGTCGGCGCGGCGCCGGGGCTGCCCGGCGCTCCGGTCGGTGTCGAGGCCGTCCGATCGGACGGCGGTCGTGCGGGATCGCGGGGTTCGTCCATGGTCGTCACTCCGAAGATGAGCCCCGCCGCGCCGAGGAAGGCGATGACCCGTTGATGCCGCCGGTCGCTCATGGCGGCGCCGTCCAGCGGAAGGTCTTGAGGATCAGTCCGGCGCGGCTTCGGATGCTGTACTGGAGCCACTTGGAGCCAACCGTTTGGTCCGGGTTCCAGACGATGAGCGCGACCGCGGCAGTCGTCCGGCCGTCGCTCGCGACGAGGAGACTGACGCCGACCGGGGTGGTCGCCGATTGCGGGCTGCTGTGTGAGCCGGCGAAGGTCAGCCCGATCCCATCGACGAAGCCGATGCTCGGGCCGAGGATCGCGTTCTTCTCGCTGTCGTCAGCTTGCAGGTCGGGAGCCCACTCCTTGAGGAGGCTCGTCCACTGGGCAGCGTATGCCTGGGCGCCGGCCTCGTTGGCCGGCACGGCGGCGACGACGAGGACCCCGTCGCCCGAGGTGCCCTGAAAGATGAGGTCGACCTCGCGCGGGTCCTTGACCGATGGGTCGATCGCCCACCACTCCGAGTACTCGAATTGATAGCCTAGCTCGCTGTTGATGACCGGGGTGCCGGCACGGATCCCGACCGTCCCTGGCGGCACCGCGGACGAACGTTCCGGAGGATCGCTCGGGACGGCCGACGGGTCGACCTCGGCCGCGGGCGGCGGGCCGCCGCACTCGGTGCCCGGCTCGCACTCCGGTGGCGGCTCGGGGGCGTCGGCGAGGACCGCGACGATGGCGGCGATCATGATGATCGCGCCGAGCACGACCGCGAACCCGGTCAGGACCCCGCGGCGGCTCAGCCTCGTGGCGGCGTCCCCGGCCCCTGATCCTTCACGGGTCGGCGCACCGGACGGGTCGAGCGGCTCAGTGGCCGGCGAGGCTTCCGGGACGGCCACCGGAGCGCGACCCTTCGGCAGGGCATGGAGCGAGATCCCGCAATTGCCGCAGAACGTGTGCCGGCGTGTGGCTTTCCCACAGTTCGCGCAGGTGATCTCGTCGCCGATCTCGATCTCGAACGCCTCCTGGAGCAAGCCGACGTGCAGCGTTCGACGCAGCCACAGCAGCGCGACGGCGGCCAGCGCCAGCTGCGCGACGACATCGACGATCGGGCCTGGCAGGTAGGTCGCCAGCGCGGCCGCCACGAGCAGCGCGGCTGCCAGGATGACCGCCACGACCGGACGGCCCGCGGCGCCCAACGCCGCCCGGTCGCGCACCGGTGAGCGGTAGCGAAGCCAGAACGCCCCGACCGCCGAACCGATCGCGCCCGCGGCGACGACGGGCAGGGCGATCGCGATCGTGACGATCCGCGTGACCCACGGGAGCGGCTCGCCCGATGGGTAGAGGCCCCCCGCGAACAGGTCGATCGAGCCGGCGATCACCTGGGCGCCGACGAACGTGACGGCCGAGGCGACACCGAACGTCGCTCCATCGACGACGTCGTTGAAACGCCGATCGCGCAACAGGAACAGCGGGCCGACGATCATCACGGCGGTGCCCGCCAGTGGGACGAGGACGCCGAGCAGGATGACGTCCTGAAGGTCGATGCCGCCGAAGCGGGAGCCGGTCGCCGACAGCGCCGCGGTCGCGACCCCGAAGATGGTCCCGGTCGCTGCACCCCACAGCATCGTCAGGGCGATGACCGGGAGCGGCGTGTCCTCGTAGACATCGACCGAGTAGACATAGACAAGGACGAGCGCCGGGACGAGGACGGCCGCGCCGACCAGGGCGACGGGGAAGGCCCCCACCACCACGAGTGCGATCAGCGCGATGAAGCCGCCGGCAAAGGCGATGCGGAACGCATCGAGGTCGGCGTCAGGGAGCTGGGGGAGGAGGGTGGAGAAGAGCGCCACGCGGGCCACGGATTGGCCCGGGGCCGCGGCGTACGAGCCTCGCCGCCCTCGCCCCGCCGGGCCACCCGCGTCACGCAAGGATTCGCCGCAGCGGACGCAGAACGGCATGTTCGGCACGGGTTGTCCGCATTGCGGACAATCGATCTGGTCGTCGGGCACGCCTGGGCAACCGCCACTACGCGCTGCCCCGGACCCGTCTGGTCGGGACAGCGTTGGGCCACAGGGTAGCCGCGCCCGCCGGGCGCGACAAGGTGGGATGCGTAGACTCCTTGCTCATGACCGCCGATCTCGACCAGCGCGCCCCCGCCGCGCCCGATTCGCGCTTCTCGGTCGGGCGGACCGTGGCGTGGGTCGGCTGGCCGCCGGTCGCCGTCGCGCTCGGCGCACTGGCCATCCTCGTCTGGCTCGGTCGCGACATGACCTTCTACCACGACGAGTTCGCGTTCCTGCTCCTGCGCGACCTGTCGCCGGCGGGGATCTTGGCGCCGCACAACGAGCACCTCACCGCTACGCTCGTGATCCTCTACCGGACTCTCGTCGGGACGGTCGGGACCGTTTCGTACTGGCCGTACCTGGGCGTCACGTTCGCGCTCCATGTGATCGTCGCGGCGATCGTCTACGTCGTGGTCCGTCGCGAGACGACCGCGGCCTGGGCGCTCGGTGCGATGGCAGTCATGCTCCTGCTCGGGTCGGGTGGCGACGACATCCTGTGGGCGTTCCAGTCCGGCACCGTGGGCGCCACGGCGGCGGGGATGGCCGCGGTCGTCATCGCCCCACGGCGGCCGGCTGTCGCCGCGATCCTGTTGACGATCGGCCTGGCGACGTCGGGGGCGGCGCTTGCCTTTT
>JANMBS010000297.1:0-7274 GCA_031360525.1 Thermomicrobiales bacterium | reverse complement strand
GTGCTGTCGGGGTCGGTCCGGCTGCATGCCGAGGGTCACGGCACGCACGCCATCAGCGAGGGCGATGCCTTCGTGATTCCGCCACACATGCGCACGGCGTTCTCGGATGCATCCGCCGACCTGCGCCTGCTCGAGGTTGCGTTGCCAGGTGCTTTCGAGACAACGACGCACCCCGGCATGGCGCTAGAGTAGCAGCCCTCCAACCAAAGCGACGGGGCGCTGCCTACGCCGGCGCCGTCGCGGCTGACAACCGGTAGCCAAGTGCCAGCAGCGCCAGCCACGGCCCGCCGGCGACCAGCGTCGACTCGAGATCGCCCGCGCCGTCGGGATCCAGCCAAAGGTGCTCCTGCTCGACGAGCCGAACGCGGGCATGAACCCGATCGAGACGCAGGCCCTGCTCGAGCTGATCCGGCGTCTCCGCGACGAATCGGGGATCACGATCGTCCTGGTCGCACATGACATCCCGCTGGTGATGAACCTGTGCGACCAGATCCAGGTCCTCAACTACGGGCGGCTCATCGCCCAGGGCGACCCGGCGGCAGTCCGAGGCAACCCCGATGTCATCGCCGCCTATCTCGGGCAGGCCCGGCATGCTTGAGGTCGTCGGCCTCCACGTCCGCTACGGCAATATCCGTGCCCTGCAGGGCATCTCCCTGAGCGTTGCGCGGGGCGAGCTCGTGGCGCTCATCGGCTCGAACGGGGCGGGCAAGACCACGGTCCTGCGGACCATCTCCGGCCTCCTTCGACCATCCGACGGGACGATCTCATTCGAAGGGGCGGACATCACCCGCGCCGCGACAGACCGGATCGTCGCGCTCGGCATTTCGCACTGTCCGGAAGGTCGCCGGATCTTCGGCCGCCTGTCGGTCAGCGAGAACCTTCGCCTCGGCGCGGTCGCGCAACGCGATCGAGGTGCTGCGGACGCCGACCTCGAGATGGTGTTGACGCTCTTTCCCCTGCTCAAGGAGCGCCTCGGTCAGGCCGGTGGCACCCTGTCTGGAGGCGAGCAACAGATGCTCGCGATCGGCCGGGCGCTCATGAGCCGGCCGCGCCTGCTGCTCCTCGACGAACCGTCGCTCGGTCTGGCCCCACTGATGGTCGAGCGGATATTCGAGACGATCGCTGAACTCAAGCGCCAGGGCCGGACCATCCTGCTGGTGGAGCAGAACGTCCACCACGCGCTCGACATCGCGGACCGGGCCTACGTCCTGGAAACCGGACGGATCGCAATCGACGGCCCGGCCGACCTCTTGCGTAAGGATCCGAAGGTCGAACAGTCGTACCTCGGCGTCGGCGGCGTGACGACGTGAGCGACTACGTCTTCCAGCAGATCGTCAACGCGCTCAGCGCCGGGAGCCTGTACGCGTTGATGGCCGTCGGGCTGGCGATGGTGTTCGGGATCCTCAGGCTGATCAACTTCGCCCATGGCGACGTGATGATGATCGCCGCCTACCTCGCAGTCTTCTGCCTTGGCGCCGGGCTGCCGCTCGAGGCCGCGATCCCGATCATGATCGTCGGGACGGTCATCGTCGGCCTGCTCATGGAGCGGATCGCCTACCGACCCATCCGGGGCGCGCCGGACGTGGCGATGCTCTTGACGTCGTTCGCCGTGGGACAGATCCTCCAGAACGGCACGCTCCTGACGACCAGGCTCGCCGGAGAACCGACGCTGATCGCCTTCCCGAGCCCGGAGCAGCTGAGCGGCGTGATCATGCTCGGCTCGATCACGGTCCCCAAGGTCAATGTGGTCAGCTTCGTGGCGGGAATCGTCCTTCTTGGCCTGCTCAGCCTTTTCGTCACGAGGACGACCCTGGGCCTTTCCATGCGTGCTGCGGCGGAAGATCTCAGCGCGGCCCAGCTGATGGGGATCAAGGTGAACCGGGTGGTCGCCACGGCCTTCGCCATCGGTGCGGCTCTGGCCGCGGTGGCCGGATTCCTGTACGCCGTCCAGGCCGGGCAGATCAACCCGTACATGGGTTTCACGCCGGTCCTCAAGGCGTTCATCGCCGCGGTCATCGGCGGCTTCGGCAGCATCGCCGGAGCCGTGCTCGGCGGCTACGTCCTCGGATTCCTTGAGGTGCTGGTGACGGCACTGGCGGGGATCGGGGACCTCCTGCCCGCCGGTTCGGTCACGCCCGAAGTACGGGCCTTCCTTCAGCAGTGGCTACCGAGCTCGCTCGCGAGCTACCGCGACGCTGTCGTCTTCATCATCCTGATCGTCGTCCTGCTGATCCGGCCGCAAGGGATCCTGGGCCGCCGTGACGAGGGGGACCTGGAGTGACCGTCCGCCGCCCGGCCGCCGGCCCGATCCTCGTCATCTTGCTTGCGTCGGTGGCGCCGGCGGTGCTCGATGCCAGCGGCCAGACGTTCTGGCAGGGACTCGTCATCAACCTCGGGCTGTTCATCATCCTGACGGTCAGCCTCAACCTGACCAGCGGATTCACCGGCGTCTTCTCGCTCGGCCAGATCGGGTTCATGGCGTTGGGCGCCTACATCTCGGCGATCCTGACCCTCCCCCTCCAGCAGAAGGCCGCCTATCTGCCGAACCTGCCGACATGGATCGCGGGCGTCCACCTCGACGAGGGGGTCGGGCCCTTCCCCGCCGGCTTTCTCCTCGCGACCCTGATCGCGGCCGTGCTGGTCAGCATCGTCGCCTGGCTGGTCGGACGCGTGCTGATGCGCCTGTCGGGGCATTTCGTGGCCGTCGCCACGCTCGGGTTCCTGGTCATCGTTCGGGTCGTCCTGTTCAATGCCGACGCGTTCACCCGCGGGTCGCGGACGTTCTCCAACGTGACGCCCTACACGAACCTGTGGTGGGTGGGGGCATGGGCGCTGGTCGCTGTCTATGTCGTGTGGCGGATCAAGCGATCGGCCTACGGTCGCGAGATGTTCGCGCAGCGCGAGGACCGGGTGGCGGCCCAGGCGGTCGGGATCCGGGTGATGGATCCCCGTCTCATCGCATTCGTGGTCGGGGCCTTCTTCTCTGCCGCGGCCGGGTCCCTCTACGCCCATTTCATCACGTCGTTCTCGCCGACCGTCTTCTATTTCGACCTGACCTTCCGGGTGATCACGATGCTCGTCATCGGCGGGATGGGCTCGGTGAGCGGGTCGATCCTGGGTGCGACCTTCATCGTCGGCCTGGGCGAGGCGCTCCGGCGGGTCGAGGACGCGACGTTGCTGTATGGGCTCAGCTCGATCATCCTCGCCGTCATCTTCATCGCGGTGATCATCGTCCGGCCGGCCGGAATCCTGGGCCAGCGCGAGGTGCCGCTCGACCGCCTGTTCGACGGGCGGTGGTGGCGGCGGTGGCGTAATCAGCGGCCACCCGACGCCGCGAGCGAGACGGATCAGAGCCGGTAGACCCGCTCCGAATTGCGCCACAGGATCCGCTCCGCCCAGTCGAGGGCCGTCCGCTCGTCGATCGCACCATCGGCGATGTGCTCGTCGAGGACCCGGCCGAGGGCGCGCCGGCCGAGTCGAGCACCGACCCAGTACAGCTCGGGGACGAGCGACGCGTCCGTACTGAACAGGATCTTGCTGGCCGGCGCAAGCCCGAGCAGTTCGCGGGTGATCTCGGTCGCCTCGCCCGCCGCGAAGAGGATCGCCTCGCCCATGTCTGCGTACACGTTCGGATACATCGCCGCCAGGTAGGCCAGCGACCGGACATAGGGATAGCCCGTGTGCAGGAGCACGATCGGTGCGGCCCGGAAGCGATCCGAGAAGATCAGCCGGAGGGCCGCCGGATCGACCTTGGTGAGGTCCAGGTCCGGGTCGCCGAGACCCGTGTGGAACTGGATCGGCACATCCTGACGCGCTGATTCTTCGACGGCCACGACGATGAGATGGTCGAGCAGCGGCTTGGATTCGATCCGGATCCGGCCGTCGCGTCGGGCGGTCTCATGGACCTCGGCAAAGGCCGCCGCGGCAGTGGCCCGATCGACGGCCTCCAGCTGCAGCCCGGACCGATAGGCGATGACTGACTTGAGGCCGACGATCCCGCGGTCGCGGAGGCCGCTGAGGCTGGCACGGTAGGCGTCGACGAACCCATCGAAGTCCCGCGACTCGAAGATCAGCCGCTCGATCAGTGGCTCGAGGCGGAGGATCTCCTCGATCCTGCACGGAGCCAGCCTTCGCAGCTCGTCCAGGCCGAACGTCGTATCCGCGCCGTAGCCGGTGTCGATCAGCCAGGTCTTGAAGTTGCCACGCTCGACGATCTCGCGCGTCAGCGCTTCGACGCCTCGCGCGCGCCGTGCCGCGTGGACGGCGTCAGGAGTCGCTTCGCACCCGAAAAGGCCGGCGAGCTCGCGGATGGTCCACTGGTAGAACAGCGAGTGCGGGACGTCGTCGCGGGCGATCTCCGGGAAATACGACTCGGTCAGGTGGATCCGGAACGCAGCGTCGTCAGCCGGCTGATCGCGCAGCAGCAAATGGCAGTGATTGTCGACGATCGGGATCGACGCAAGATCGAGAGGCATGCGGCGTTCTGCTCAATACCTGAAGAAATGTTTGTCGATCTCCCAGGCGGCGTCGTGTTCCGCATACGCGGCGGCCTCAGCGCGGCGCACCTTGAGGTACTCGGCGGCCAGCGGCTCCCCGAGCGCGGACATCAGGACCTGATCACGTTCGAGCTCGTCGAGGGCGGCCGCGGCGGTCTCGGGGAAACGTCGGATCCCGCGGCGGTCACGCTCCGCGTCGCTGAGGTTGCCCGGATCCTGGTCGACCGGGTCGCCCGGGTCGAGCCCGCGCTCGATGCCGTCGAGGGCGGCGGCCATGACGCCACCGAGCGCGATGTACGGGTTGGCGCTCGCGTCGCTCGCCTTGAGCTCCAGGTTGGTCGAGCCTTCCTCGTCATCCCAGTAGCGGCTCGGGACCCGGACGGCGGCCTCGCGGTTCTCGATCCCCCAGGCCGTATAGGCCGAGCTCCAGTAGTGCGGCTGGAGCCGTCGGAAGGAGTTGGCGCTCGGGGTCGTCAGGCCGAGCAAGCCGGGGAGATGGGTCAGGACGCCGGCGATGGCGTTGCGGGCGAGCGGGCTGAGTCCGCCCGCTCCGCTCGCGTCCGCAAGCCGGTTTGTCGTGTGGGCCTTGTCCCAGATACTCCAGTGGAGGTGGGCTCCGCTGCCGGCCTGATCTGCGAACGGCTTTGGTGCGAGCGACGCGATGAGACCATGCTTCCCCGCCACGCCGCGGACAGTCTGCCGGTAGGTGATCTGGTCGTCGGCCGCCGACAGGGCCGCGGCGTGCCGGATCGACAGCTCCTGTTGACCCCAGCCGAGCTCCGGGTGCGAGAGCTCGACGGTCAGGCCCTGTTCGGTCAGCGCGGCGATGATGTCCTGGATGACCTCTTCGGTCGACTCCATCCCGATCGCGCTGAAGCACAGGCTCCGGTCGACAGGCCGGTAGCCGTCCTCGGTCTGGATGGCCAGGTAGAACTCGTTCTCGAAGGCGGCATCGAACGCGAGGCCAGCGTCACCCGCCCTGGCGACCATCCGCTGGAGGAACGCGCGCGGGTCGAGGGCCCACGGCGAGTGGTCCAGCTCGACCATGTTGACAAGCATCTGGCCGCTGCGCGGCGCATAGGGCAGGACCACGAAGGTCTCGGGGTCCGGGATCAGCCGGATCTCCCCGACCGGGCCATAGCTCGCATCCGCGGCCAGGGTGTCGAGGCTGGTGAACGATTGCATCCCCTTGACCAGACCGATCCCGCTCTGCATCCGCCGAGCGAGTTGACCCACATGCGTGCTCTTGCCGCGGATCACGCCGCCGTTGTCGCAGTAGAGGAAGCGGACGAGCTGGAGGCCGGTCTCCTCGGCCTTGGCGACGATCTGATCCGGTGTCATCGACGTGCCTCGTAGTCGTACATCGACGGCGAACCGCCGGTCCGGGCTGCATCTCCACGGACCGGCGGTCGGTTGCTGCGCCTGGTCGTTACGGAGCGGGGACCTTGTCGGGGACGACCTCGCCGCCGAGGGTCAAAGCGCCGTTCTCGATGTCGATGACCGTGACTCCCTTCTGCGGGACGTGGCTGCCCGGCGCGAACGTTATCTTGCCGGTGATCCCAGGAAAGTCCGTGGTCGTCTCGATCGCACTCTTGACGGCCGCCGAATCGGTGCCGCCCGCCCGCTTGATGGCGTCCGCCAGCAGGTAGACGGAGTCGTACCCGAGGGCGGCGAACGCATTCTCGGGATCGTTCCCGTATTCGGCCTTGTAGGCGGCAATGAACTTCTTGATCCCGTCGGTCCCGGACGTCGCGTCCATCAGCGCGTGCGTCGTGAAGTAGACCTTGCTCGTCGTGGCGCCGGCGACTTTGACGAGGTCGGGCGTGTCATAGCCGTCGCCACCGACGATCGGGCCGGTGATGCCGGCGTCTCGGAACTGCTTGACGATGGGGCCGATGTTGTAGGGCATCGCAGCGACGTAGTAGAAGTCCGGCTGCGGGTTGAGCGCCTTGATCTTGGTGATCTGCGCGGAAAAGTCAGTCGCCTTGTCGTCGTACGACTCCTCGAGGGCGATCGTGCCGCCGAGCTCGGTGAAGCGCGACTTGAAGTACTGGCCGAGGAGCGTCGTGTACTCGACCCCTTTGTCCCACAGGAAGTACGCGTTCTTGCCGAACTTCGCGAACGAGTATTCGGCCCCGACGGCCGCCTGCACGTTATCGCCGAAGCAGGCCAGGAACATCATGTCGCCGACCGGGGTCGGGATCTTCGGCGACGTCGCGCCGACGGTGATGAACGGGATCTGGGCGTTCTGGAAGGTCGGCCCGGACGCGAGCACGGAATCCGTGTCCGTGTAGCCGATCATCAGCGGGACCTTGTCCTGCTCGACGAACTGCTTCGCCGTCTGGGCGGTGACGTCCATCTTGTACTGGCTGTCGTGGATGATGAAGTCGATCTGGCTGCCGAGCACGCCGCCCGCGGCATTGATCTCCTTGACCGCCAGCTTCGCGCCGTTCGCGGCGGGCAAGTCCAGCGCCGACTCGTCGCCGGTCAGGGCGAAGCCGCCGCCGATCTTGATCGTGCCGCCGGTCGCCCCGCTGGCCGGCACGCTGCCCGCCGAGGTGGGTGCAGCGCTGGTGCCGGCGGTCGTCGGAACGCTGGAACTACCCGTGCCGCTGCACGCCGCGACCAGTGTGACGATGGCCGCGAGCACGAATCCCCGAGCTACCTGGGTCCGCATCTTGCCTCCTCCACCCCTTCGGGTCCGCTCACGAGCGAGCCGAGGCAGCGTAGCGCACGTCTCCTGTGGCGAACAGCCCCCGTCGCGTCAGTCGACGACGG
>JANMBS010000107.1:0-3127 GCA_031360525.1 Thermomicrobiales bacterium | reverse complement strand
TCGCCCTCCTAGCTGCGATCGCGTTCGGGATCCTGTGGTGGTTCGATGGCGACACCCACGCGCTGATCCCGCTCTATTCGGTCGGCGTCTTCCTGTGCTTCACGCTCAGCCAGCTCGGGATGGTCAAGCACTGGCTCCGGGTCCGTGAGACGGGTTGGCGCTGGCGTCTCGCGGTCAATGGGACGGGTGGCATCCTGACAGCGGTCGTTCTGGCCATCGTCGTCTCCGAGAAGTTCGTCTACGGCGCGTACCTCGTTGTCATCCTCGTGCCCGTCCTCGTCGCGATGATGCTGTTCATCAACCAGCAGTACAGCCGGTCGGCGCGGGAGCTGGCGGTCAAGCCCGACCTCGTGGTCGCCCAGCCACATCGGGAAGAGCGCGTGGTCGTGCCGATCGCCGGCATCAACCGCGCCGTGATCCAGGCCATCAACGTCGCGCGCTCGATCGATCCCGACGTCCGAGCCGTCTACATCTCCGAGGACCCCGAGGAGGCGGCCGCGGTCCGCACGCAGTTCGAGCGCCAGATCCCCGGTATCCCGCTCGTCGTCGTGCAGTCGCCCTATCGGGCGCTCGCCGGCCCGCTTCTGGCCTATCTCGACGTTCTCGATGCGGCCTGGCCACCCGACAAGGCCCACCCGATCACATTCGTCGTGATCCCGGAGTACGTCGCCCGGTCGTGGTGGGAGCGCCTCCTCTACAATCAATCAGCCAAGCGACTGCGGGGCATCCTGCTCGGGCGTCCGCACACGGTGGTGGTCAACGTTCCCTACAGGCGGGAGGAAGACGTGGACCGCGCGCGGGCCGAGGTGGCGACGCCTGACGACTGAGCCGCAGATCGCCTCGAACAGCCATGCCGATGTGAGGCAGGCCGTCGGGGTCGATGCGTGGACGTTGCGCCCCGCGAGGCACGATCGTCGGCGGAGGTGCAGTCTTGGGCGCTGTGACAACGGGCATCGCAGATGCGGTGAGTGGCGCGATCGCCACGGCCGCGATGAGCGCAGTGATCATCGCCGGCGACCGCGTCGGTCTCATCGGCGAACCACCTCCGACGACGATCACAAGGACAGCGCTTCGCGCGGCAGGCATGGAGCGGCCGGCCGAGGCGCTCGGGGTTATGGCGCCGCTGGCCCATCTCTGGTTCGGGGCGATGGGCGGCGTGGCCTTCGGGGTCACCCGCCGTCTGGTGCCCGTTGTACCCGGCGGGATCCTCGGCCTCCTTTTCGCGCTGGCCGTCTACGGCGTCAGCTACAAGGGCTGGATCCCGGCGATGGGGATCCTCCCGCCGCCAGAGGACGATCTACCTGGGCGACCGGCCGTGATGATCGCCGCCCACGTCGTCTACGGGCTGGGGCTTGGCTTTCTGATCCGTCGACCCAGCGACTGAGAGTCCGATTCAGATCGTCAACGCGGCCCTCCCGTCAATCCAGGTGGAAGACCTCCTCGAGACGCTGATGGAAGCCCGTGGCCGGGTCGGTCAGCGGATCGATCAGCTCGGCCATCTCGGCCTGCCAGCGGTCATTCACCTCGGCGGTCGCCATACGCTCCCTGAACCGTCCGAAGTCGTCCACTTCGAGGTAGGCGAACAGGTCGTCACCGTGGAGGAAGATCGAGTAGTCGCGGGCACCCGCCGCCTTCAATGCGTCAAGCATCTCCGGCCAGACTTCGGCGTGCCTCCGTCGGTATTCGGCCTCCCGGCCGGGCAGGAGTCGCATCGTGAAGCCCACGCGTTCCATCACGCCTCCTTTTGAATCGACGAGCCCCGGAAGCATCGCCTCCGGGGCTCGTGGCCTCGTTCGGGGAACGAGGACCGAGATCGGTGCCTAGAAGTTGAAGTCGTTGACGTTCGTCTTGTCGAACCGGAAGGCTGGCCCGAGGATGACGGTGTTGTCCTTGCCGATGGTGTACGGCTTGTCGTCGTTGAGACCCTTCACGGTGAAGGTCTCGCCTTCCGCACCGGTGATCTCGCCGCTGACCAGCTTCTGCGCGACCATGTAGGCGAGGTAGCCGAGGTCGGGAACGCTCCACAGGCCGAAGACCGGGGAGGTGCCGTCCGCGACGAACGGCTTCATGTCATTCGGGAAGCCGAGTCCGGTCACCTTGACCGAGTCCTGCTTCTTCGCCCCCGACACGACCTGGGCGGCCGCCAGGATGCCGACCGTGGTCGGCGCGACGATGACCTTCAGATTTGGGTACCTGGTGAGCAGGGCGTTGGCCTGGGTGGTGCTGGTGGTTGCGTCGTCGTCGCCGTAGACGGTATCGACGAGCTTGAGGCCCTTGTACTTGGCGTCGGTCGAGAGGGTGGACTTCATGAGGTCGATCCACGCGTTCTGGTTGGTCGCCGTGGCGGCCGCCGAGAGGATCGCGATGTCGCCGGTGCAGTTCGGGGCGAGCTCACACGCCCAGTCCGCGAGGTTGACGCCGACGCCGCTGAAGTCGACCTGGTTGACGAACACGTCGTACGCGCCGACAGCCGGGCTCGAGTCGAATCCGACGACCTTGATCCCCGCGGCCATCGCCGCCTTGAGGGCGGGCGCAACCTCATCGGCCCCGTCGGCCGAGATGACGATCGCGTCGACGCCCTGGGTGGTCAGATCCGTGATGAACGGGATCTGGAGATCCGCCTTGGCCTCGTTCGGGCCGACCTGGATGACCGTGCCGCCGGTCTCGCCGGCTGCCTTGTCCATGCCGGTCTTGGCCGCGGCGAAGTACTGGTTGACGATGTCCTTCGGCAGGTAGCCGACGGTCATGGCTCCGGCGGACCCGGCTGCCGAGCCGGCTGGTGAGGCCGCTGCTGAGGCGGCTGTCGATGGGGTCACGATGGACGCCGGTGCCGACGACGTGCTGGTCGTCGAGCAGGCCGCGAAGATCATGGCCGCGGTGCTGATGAGGGCGACTGATCGCCCGATGGACCTGAGATTCAAGACTGTGTCCTCCTCTTTCTCACGAGATCGCTCGCTCACCCTGGGGGACCGAGTCGGCCGGCGGCGGCCGGCCTCCGCGGACTCGGTCGATAGCCGATCTGGCCTGGTGAGCAAAGGTGGGGATGACGACCGAGAGGATCAGGAGCAGCCCAAGGGCGATGCTCTGGACCTCGACCGACACGCTGGCAAGGCGGAGCGCATTCTGC
>JANMBS010000097.1:0-8004 GCA_031360525.1 Thermomicrobiales bacterium | reverse complement strand
TCGCCCTCGAGCGCGATCGCGACCGTCAGGTCGCGCACGCGATGGGCGCCCGGGCCGCGCGCGACGCGGACGAGCCGGATCGCCGCCTTGCCGTAGCGGTTCGCCGTCAGTTCGATCACCACGCGTCCTCCGCTGCTGTCGCGGTCAGGGTCGCATACCGGTCGCGGGCGATGTCGATCACGGCATCGAGCGCGCGGGTCATCTCGGTGTCGCGGTCGGCGTCGAGCGCGGCGGCCATTTCGGGGAGCAGCTCGGCGCGCGACCGGCCGGCGACGAACACGCAGTATCGGAAGCCGAAACGGGCCTCGTACGCGGCGTTCAGCCGGTCGAGTTGGGAGGCGAGCCGGGCGCGCTCCGCCTCTGCTGAGGCTGCCTCGGGCGCCCGTTCCGTGCCGGCTCGGTCGTAGCCCTGCTCGACGAACGAGAGCGCCGAGACGTCGGCCGGCGGCGCCCCGAGTCGGGGATGGGCATCGATCAGCTCGAGCTTCTCGTCGAGCGGCATCGCGTCGGCGATCTCACGGGCCCTCGCGAAGAGCTCCTCGACCGACCCGAACGGGCGAGCCATCGACAGCCGGCCAAGGAACAGCCGGGCCCCCTCGAACAGCGGCGCGACTGCCGCCGCGAAGGCGCCCGGCGCGATCACGTCGAGCCGATCGATCGACAGGTCCGCGGGCGAGCGCGCCTCCGTCATCACCAGCCACCCGCCTCGCGGATCAGGCGATGGACGACGCGGGCGGCCACGATCCGGCGGTACTCGGCGGTCGAGCGCACGTCATCGATCGGGTGGAGCTCGGCCGCGAGTGTCTCGGCCGCCAGGTCGGCGGTCTCCGGGGTCGGCGGTCTGCCTTCGATGACGGCCTCCGTCGCGCTCGCCCGGATCGGCGTGGCCGCCACCGAACCGAGCGCCAGCCGGACGTCGGTCCAGGCCTGCGTCGGGGCCCCGTCGCGCCAGCCGAGCGCGACGACGACCTTGCTGATCGATTGGGCGCGCCGCGTCCCGACCTTGCGAAAGCGCAGCTCGCGCCCGGCCAGCAGCGGGATCCTGATGCGCACGAGAAGCTCATCGGGCGCGAGGGCCGTTCGGCGGTAGGCGGGCCAGAACGCGGCGGCCGGGACGGTCCGCTCGCCCCGGGCCGAGCCCAGCACGAACGTCGCGTCCGCGGCGAGCAGGACCGGCAGCGTGTCGCCGGCGGGCGAGGCGTTGACCACGTTGCCGCCGAGCGTCCCGCGGTTCTGGATCTGGGCCGCACCGATCGTGGCGGCCGCCTCGACCAGCACGGGGAGATGCTCGCGACATAGCGCCGACCGCCGGATCTCGGTGTATGTCGTCAGGGCACCGAGACTGATCGTGTCGCCGTCGAGCGCGACCCCGCGCAGCTCGTCGAGCGCCCACAGGTCCAGGATCCGGTCAGGCGGCTCACCGAGCTCACCGGTCAGCGCCACCATCAGGTCGGTGCCGCCGGCGATCGGCCGGGAGGGTCCCTCGGCGAGGATCGCGTAGGCCTCGGTCAAAGCGCGCGGGCTGGTGACGGGCGGTTCGACCGGCATGCGGGGTCAGCGACCCGGCCGGCGGCGCGACCGTCCGATGGCCAGCAGGATCAGCGAGGCGACGATCCCGAATCCGATGGCGAGCTGCTTGGGTTCGACCGCGATGGACAAGCGCGAGAAGGTTTCGGTGGACGGTTCGGCGTCGCCAACCATGGGCGGTTCACCTCGAAGAGGCGCCAGCCGTGCGGGGGCAGGATGCGGCCGGCGGCCATTGGTCGGAACCGAGATCCGGTCGGGGTCGCCGGTCACCGCGCTTGCCCCGGATGCGCGTCCGCCGCACGGGCGATCGCCTCGACGATCTTCGTGTAACCGGTGCAGCGACACAGGTTGCCGGCGATCGCCTCGCGGATCGCATCGTCGTCGGGACCGCCGCCCGCATCGAGGTAGGCACGGCCCGCCATCAGCATCCCAGGTGTGCAGATCCCGCACTGGGCGCCGCCGGTCTCGAGGAACGCGGTCTGCAGCGCGTCAAGCTCGTTGGCGGCGGGCGCCAAACCCTCGACGGTCGCGACGGTCGCTCCCTCGACCTGGCAGATCGGGACGAGGCACGAATCAACCGGGGCGCCATCGAGCAGCACGGTACAGGCGCCACACTCGCCCTCGCCGCAGCCCTCCTTCGTGCCCGTCAGTGCCAGTTCCTCGCGCAGGACGTCGAGCAGACGGCGCATCCCCGGGACGTCCACCTCGACCGGGGCCGCGTTGACCGTGAAGTGGAAGGTGGTCATCGGCCGGCCCCGCCCGCAGCGGCGGGTTCCGAGGCGCCCGGCGGCAGCGGCGCCACCCCCGCGACGCCCGAAAGCGCAGCGAGGATGCGTTCCGGGCTGGCCGGCAGGTCGCTGATCCAGACGCCGGTGGCGTCCGCGATCGCCGCGATGACCGCCGGTGCGCCGACGTCCATCGGCAGCTCCCCCACCCCCTTCGCGCCGTGCGGCACCCCGTCGAAGGGCGCCTCGACCAGGATCGTCGTGATCCGTGGGGCGTCGAGCGAGGTCGGGATGATGTAGGTCGCCAGCCGGTCGTTGAGATAGCGCCCGTCGCGCAGCTTGATCTCCTCGATCGTCGCGTAACCGACGGCCTGGAGAGTGCCGCCTTCGACCTGGCCCTCGGCCAGGACGGGGTGGATGACCCGCCCGATGTCGTCCGCGGCGACCACGTCGCGGACGTGTACCTCACCGGTGTCGAGGTCGACCTCGACGCTGGCGACGCAGGCCGCCCAGCCGAATGCCGGATAGGCATCGCCGCGGTAGGTCTCGTCGTCGAAGCCGACGCCGGGATACGGCTCGAAGCGCTGGTCGACCCGCAGCAGGCCGTTCGCCTTCGCGTAGTCGCGATACGTGGCGGCGAAGGTGCCACCGGTCGCGGCCTCGACCTGGTCGCGGAGCCGCTGCGACGCCTTGATCAGCAGGCCTCCGACGACCATCGCTGTCCGCGACGCCACGGTCGGCCCTGAATCAGGCACGTACGCAGTGTCCTGTGGCGCGATCTCGACCGCCTCGAATGGAACGCCGAGGGCGTCGGCGGCGAGCTGCGGAAAGATCGTCTTCGTGCCCTGGCCCATCTCGGTCGAGGCGGTCAGGATCCGGATCGCGCCCTCGCCGGTCAGCTCGAGCGAGACGACCGACGCCAGGTGGACCTCACCGGACCCGGTGAAACCGGCACCATGCCAGGCCAGGGCCAGCCCGACGCCGCTCGCCACGCGCTCGCGTCCGGTCCGCAGCGGCGAGGCTGGGACCGCCCCCGAACCAGCGCGCTGGGCGCGTGCCGCAATGTGACGCGCCCGCAACCGCACGTACTCGCTGGCCTCGGCGGCACGCTCGAGAACCTCCTCGCCGGCCACGCTGCTGCGCAGGACCTGACCGGTCGGCGTGGTGTCGCCGAGGACGTAGACGTTCCGTCGCCGGATCTCGAGCGGGCTGAGGCTGAGCGCCTCGGCGATCCGGTTCAGGTGGGTCTCGGCCGCGAACTCGGTCTGCGGCGCCCCGAACCCGCGAAACGCCCCATTCGGGGGCGTGTTCGTGCGCGCCGCCCGCGCCCGGATCCGGACGTTGGGGCAGCGATAGGGGCCGCCGGCATGGATCGCGCCGCGCGACAGGACGACCGGTGTCAGGGTGCAGTAGGCGCCGCCGTCCATCACGACCTCGATGTCCTGGGCGATCAACCGGCCGTCGTGGGCGACCCCGGTCCGGTGGCGGACGATCGCGGGGTGCCGCTTGGTCGTCGCGGCGAGGTCCTCGTGGCGGTCGTAGATCATCCGGACCGGGCGCCTGGCCACCCCGGCCAGGAGCGCGGCATGGAGCGCGATGACCGACGGAAATTCCTCCTTGCCCCCGAAGCCGCCGCCGGTCTCTGCCTGGACGACGCGCGCCTGCCGATCGTCGATCCCGAGGCCGCGCTTGAGCGCCGTATGGACGTAATACGGGCATTGGAGCGAGCCGTGCACCGTCACGCCACCGTCCTCGCTCGGGACCGCGATCATCGCGTTGTTCTCGATGTAGAGCTGCTCCTGGTGGCCGACCCGGTACTCGCCCTCGAGGATCACGTCCGCGGCGGCGAACGCGGCGTCGGGGTCGCCCGAACCGAGCTCGTACGCGGCGAAGATGTGGTCGGAGGCGAACGGATCGAAGACCGCCGGGAGCGGCGCGGTCCGGACCGTGACGGCTTGGCGCGCCGCCCGAAGCACCGCGCGGTCCGAGGCTGCCAGCAGGGCCAGCGGCTCGGCATGGTGCTGGATCTCGCCGCCGATCGGGACCAGGATCGGCTGGTCGGCCTTGATCGAACTGACGATGTTGTCGCCGGGGATGTCGGCCGCGGTGACGACCACCACCGACGACCAGTCGAACGTCGGGTCGAGCTCGAGGGCGGTGAACGTGGCGTGCGCGTCGGTCGAGCGGACCGTCGCCCCATACCAGGCGCCCGGGAAGACCAGGTCGTCGGCGTACTTGGCCGCTCCGGTCAGCTTGGCGGGTCCTTCACGCCGGAGCGGAGCTGCGCCACGGGCCCGTCCGGATGCGATCCTGCCGGGGTCGACCACGACGGCGCCGGCCGGCTCGGTCCGGGTCGTCAACTCGGGCAAGGGCCGTCCTCCATGGCGACTGACTCTATCACCGGCGATGGCCCGGGAACGGTGGTCTCCACCAATCCGCACACGATCGTCCCGGACCCCACTCGGCGGTGCATGGCGGCACCGAGAAGTGGTCCTGGACGGGTCGGAAAACAGGCTCAAACAGGGGGGTTCGCCGCTATAGTCCGCGGTCCATGGAGCCTTCATCCCTCACGACTGAACGAATGACATGAACCAGAACCTGATCATCCTGCTCGTCGTCCTCGTTGCCGTGAACCTGATCCTGATCACCGTGGCGCTCGTTCGCGCCATGCTCCGCCGGGACCGTCCCTCCCCCGGCGTGACCTCCGACGGTCTCATGAGCAAGCCGGACGCGGCTGCCGGCACGCCGACTGTCGGGCCGCGTCCATCGAGTCTCCCGACGGCGAGCCGGGCCGACCCGCTGACCGGCCTCCTCGTCGTCAGCGAATGGAACCGGATCATCGCCGATGAGGACGCGCGGGTGAATCGCTATGGCAACCCGGCGACTGTCGTCATCATCGAGATCGACGGGATCGATCGCCTCAATGAGGCGCTCGGGCGCGCGGCGGTCGACCGGATCCTGCCCGCCCTCGCCGACACGCTCAGCCGCCACGCCCGGGGAGCCGACCACCTGGCCCGCATCGGCCCGGCTCGCTTCGGCGCGCTCCTTCCCGAGACGGGCGAGGTCGACGCCGTCAACTACGTGGAACGTGTCCGGCAGGCCTGCGATCTCTGGCTCGAATCTGGAGCGATCGCGTTGCGGCTGTCGATGGGCTGGGCAAGCCCGGGGCCGGATTCAAGTCTTCTCGATACCGTCGCGCGCGCCCACGAGCGGATGTTTGCCGAGCAGCGTCGCGGCGAGCGCCTGGGCAACGACATCGAGACCGATGGACCGCCGCCCGTCCACGACATCGAGGGGTCACCCTCGCCCGCCTGACAAGGGTCAGTCGCGTCCCCGTCGCAGACCGCGTCCCGGCGTCGCGCCAGTGTGCGTGCCGTCTGCCACGACGAGCGTGCCGGCCACGAGGACCTGCTCGATGCCGACCGGGTAGGAGCGCGGCTCGTCGTACGTGGCAGTCGAGCGGACCGTGGCCGGATCGAATACAACGAGGTCCGCCACGGCCCCGTCGCGGATGACTCCTCGATCGCGCAGACCGAGTCGCGCCGCCGGCGCGGAGGTCATCTTGCGGATCGCTTCCTCGAGCGACAGGAGCGCCTCGTCGCGCACGAACTGGCCGAGGATTCGCGGGAAGCTGCCGTAGGTCCGCGGACTGGGTTTCTCGCCGAGGAACGTGCTGTCCGTGCCGACCATCCCGATCGGATGGGCCACGAACAGCGGCAGTGTCGCCGCCGCGGGGCCGCTGGTCACCTGGCTGACGCCGAGGTCCTCGGCCAGCAGCAGGTCGCAGATGACATCGAGCGCGTCGTGGCCGGTCTCGGTCATGACGTCCGCCACGGTCCGGCTCTCCCAGCGGAGGTTCTCGGGACGACGAAAGGCGCCGAGACGGACGTCGGCCCAGCCCGCCTTGCTCGCGTACGACGCGCCGCGGGCGGTGAACTCGGCACGAACGCGGTCGCGTGCGGTCCGGTCCGCCAAACGCCCCTTGAGCGGTCCGGGTCCGCCCGCCTGGATCCACTGTGGGAGCTGGATCAGGAGCCGCGTGGAGGCCCACTCGGACGGATAGGTGTCGAAGGTCACGTCGAGCCCTTCGGCGCGCGCGTCGTCGACCAGGGCGAGCATCGGCTCGGGCGGTCCCGGGTGCGTATCGCGATGGTAGAAATGGGTGATGTGGGAGGGAGCATCGGCCCGCCGGCCGATCTCGATGGCTTCGCGGAACGGGTCGAGGTAGCGGTCACCGAGCGGGTAGCGGACGTGAGTGTGGTAGAAGCCGCCGTTGCGGCCGGCCTCGTCGGTGAGCGCGGCGAGTTCCTCGGTCGTGGCATAGCCGCCGGGCGGGTAATCGAGCCCCGAGCTCAGCCCGAAGGCGCCGTCGGCCATCCCGTCGCGGAGGACGGCGCGCATCCGGTCGATCGCCCGGGCATCGGCCGGGACGTCATCCCAGCCGAGGGCGGCGATGCGAAGCTGCGAGTTGCCGACGAGCGTGGCCACGTTGAGGCTGACCGTGCCGTCGTAGCGCGCGAGATAGCTCCCGACGGAATCCCAGTCGTAGTCGATCTCGGGGCGTCCGTCGAGGCCGCTGTCGAGCTCCACGAACGCGTCGAGGTCCTCGCGCCGCTCGAACGGCGCGAAACCGTTGCCGTCCACTCCCACAAGCTCCGTCGTCACGCCTTGGCGGACCTTGGGCTCGTGCCGGCCGTCGGCCAGGATCACCAGGCCGCCGTGACTGTGCAGGTCGATGAACCCCGGAGCGACGACCTTGCCGGCTGCATCGATCGTCCGGCCGACGTGCTCGGGGAGACGCTCGCCCGGACCGAGGACGCGCAACCGCCCATCGACGACCGCGATGGTCCCGGCACGCCCCGTCGCCCCGGTGCCGTCGACCAGGGTCCCGCCGGTGATGAGCAGGTCGGCGTGCTCGGTCATGGCGCGACCTTAGTCGACCGGGCGAGCGATCGGAGCCCGATCGCGGCGCGACGGAGAAGTGGGTTCAGGCGGGCTCGGGCACCGGTGGTTTCTGCGGGGTCTGCTGATTCGCCGGGGTTTTCGGTGCGGTCCGTTGGTTCGCCGCAGTCTGCGGGGTGTCCTCGTCGCTCGATCGTGCCGTATCCCAGATCTCGGCTGCGATCGCCTCGGCGTCGCGGGCAGCTTCGTGGAATGGCGGCGTCGACGGCGTCGCATGGGCCCGCCGGCTCTCCGCTTCCTGCAGCTTGTCGATCGACTCGACCATGTGGGCGTTCGATAGGCGCTGGAAATCGTCCCGGTGCCGTTCCACCTCGAGCGTCAGCGCCTCGCGATCGCCGTCAACCGCTCGCGCCCGCAAGCGCTCTGCCATGCGCCATTCGGCAAGAGCGACCTCGACCGATTCCCTGTGTGTCACATGTGGTCCGTTCTGCTGGCCCTACGGCGGAGCTGCCGGGGGTGACGCCACGCTTGACGGCTTCGGGCGGAGGGTTCGCCCCGCCAGCGTACTTCTCCCAGGACGCCCGGCTGAGGATGAAATCCCCTCTGCCGCCATTTAGCGAGCGGCCGGCCCCGGGAGCTGTCGGCCACGGACCCACGCGGCCCGAACCATGTCGGGATGGGCCCGGAAGATGAGGCGGCTCATGAGGTCGGATGGATCCTCGTCCTGAGACGCGCCGGGGAGTACCGCCACGAACGCCGGGTCGACGGCGATCAGGTCCGCCTCCTTGCCCGCTTCCAACGACCCGATCCGGTCCTCCAGTCCAAGGACGCGTGCGCCGTCCAGAGTTCC
>JANMBS010000281.1:0-3560 GCA_031360525.1 Thermomicrobiales bacterium | reverse complement strand
GACCGCCGCGACGATCCTCGGCCGGGGCAGGCGGGTCCTGATCGCAAACGGTGCCGGTGTCTTCGCCGCCATCGCCGACGCGACGTATTCGGGCGGGTTCGCGGCCACGGGCGGCGCGATCGCGATCCGCGTCGTCGGCGGCGCGACGGTCGATGCCGTCGGCTGGGGGGACGCAAGCAGCTCATTCGTCGAAGGGACCGCGGCCGCGGCGCCCACTCCCGGTTCGAGCCTTGAGCGCGCGCCGGGCGGTCTGGCCGGGAACGGGACCGATACGAACGACAACCGCGCCGATTGGTTGATGCAGGGCGCCCCATCGCCCCAGAATCTGGCCGCGCCAGCCGCGCCAGCAGTGGTGCCTTCGCCGAGCCCGACGGTCTCGCCGTCGTCGGTGCCGACTCCGAGGCCGGAGCCAACTCCCTCCGTGACCCCGGACCCGACTGAGACCCCGGCGCCCGGCCCGACGGCCTTGCCGACCGCGACGCCTTCGCCGGCGCCCACACCGACTCCATCCCCCACACCGACCGCAACCCTGACACCGACTCCTACGGCGACCGCGGCGCCGACACCGACCCCCACGCCGACTCCGACTCCGACGCCCACCCCGGCCCCAAGGCCAACACCGACCGCCACGCCGACGCCCCGACCGATCAGCGAAGCGCGTGCGCTCGCCGAGGGCACGGTCGTCACCATCGAAGGCGTTCTGACCACGCCGCTCGGTGCCGTCGAATCCGGCCACGGCGGGTTCATCCAGGACGCCTCGGGCGGGATCGCGCTCTATCTCGATGCCCCGGTCAGCGGCTCATGGCCAGCCCGGACCACGGTGATCGTCGAAGGTTCCATCTCGAGCCGGTTCTCGCAGCGCACGCTGCGCATCTCGGAGTCGGCCATCGGCGTCGGTGCGGTGTCGGACCTGCCCGCGTCTCTGTCGATCGCGGCAGGCGCCGCCGCGGAGCCATTCGAGGGTCAGCGCGTACGGGTCGGCGGCACGATCGTCGGCGCGCCCGACCAGTTGACCGACGGCCTCGGCGTGACCCTCGACGATGGCTCCGGCACCGTTCGGGCGGTCATCGGATCGGCCGCGGTCGAGGGCCGGACCCTCACATCGGGGATGGTCGCGACGATCAGTGGGCCGCTCGGACAGCGCGACAGCTCCGGGACGGGCACCGCCGGTTATCGGATCCACGTCACGCTCGCCGGCGAGCTCGAGCTGGCGCCGGCTTCGACACCGAGCCCCACGCCGACGACTGGGCCAACCGCCACGCCGACACCGACGCCCTCCCCGATCCCGACCGCCACCCCGGGGCCGACCGCGAGGCCCACGCCTGGTGCGACGCCCACATCGACTGCGACACCGACCGCGACGCCGATGCCGCCCAAGACACCCAGTCCGACCTCGAATCCGACGGCCTCGTTGACGACGACCGATCTCGGCGACGTTCGGGCGCTCCCGCTCGGGACCAAGGTCCGGACGACCGGCGTCGTGATCGCCGAGGAAGGTCGCCTCGGCGCGCCGTCGCTGCTCGCGATCGGTGATGCGAGCGCCGGACTGGTCATCCATCTGCCGGACGGGGCGGGAGGCTACGCCCGAGGGACGCGGCTTGATGTCTTCGGGAAGCTGGCCGCGCCGTACGGCCAGCTCGAGATCCGCCCGGCCACGTCAGATGTCGATTCGCTCGGAAGCGGGGGCGTGCCCGCGCCGATGACGGTCCCGGCGAGCGGGCTCGCCGAGCCGATCGAAAGCCGCCTCGTGACGACGACCGGGCTCCTCGTCGCCAAGCCGAAGAAGTCGACGACCGGCGACCTCTCATTCATCCTCGAGCGTAACGGGGCGCCCTCGATCAAGGTCATGGCCGACGTGTCGAGCCGGATCACGATCGCGACGCTCAATCTCGGTGCAACCTACCGGGTGACCGGGGTCGTCGGCCAGCGGGCGACCCACTCGGGCGCGCTCGATGGCTACCTGATCTGGATCCGGGATGCTTCCGACCTCGTCGTCGCCGCCGCGACCGAATCACCTGGCACGTCGCCCGGTTCCGGCTCCCCGACACCGGGCGCGACCACCGTCGCGACCGTCTCGATCGCCCGGGCGCTTCGGATCACCGATCGGGCGGTCGCGAGCGACGCGACCGTCACGGCACCGGCGACCCTCCTCGATGCCAGCGCGCGGCGGATCGTCGTCCAGGACGCCTCGGCCGCGGTCGAACTGCTTCTGCCGGCCGGCTCGGCCGCCCCGCCTGTCGGGGCACGGATCCACGCCGAAGGCCGGATCGGCGTCGCCTACGGGGCGCCGCGCCTCCGGGTCGATCGGTTCGCCGTCCCCGGGGGCGGTTCGGTTCCGGCACCGCTGGTCCTGCATGGGATGCCTGGTGCCGCGCATGAATGGCGGCTCGTCTCAGTCTCCGGGCGGATCCTGAGCGTCAACAAGCTTGGCGATCGCTGGCGTGCTGAGGTCGCCGTGGGAAAGGACCATGTGGTGGTCGTCGGCCGATCGGGTGCTGGCATCGCCAGCACGACCCTGCTCGAGGGCCGGACGGCGACCGTCATCGGTATCGCCCGCCGCCCCGCACCGACCGCGTCCGACCATCGCTTCGCTGTGACGCCACGTTTCCCGGCGGATATCCGGGTAAGCGGCGGTGCTGCGACCACCGGCCCGAACACTGGCGCAGCCGCCGGCAAGGTTTCGAACGGCCAGGGAGCAATGCCGGGCGCGTCGTCAGCACCTGGAGCAGTTGCAACGTCCGCCCCCGCGTCGCCCGACGTCGACCTCGACGAACTCGCCGCCTTTACCGGCCAGCTGATTCGGGTCGGCGGCCTCGTCGTGGACCTGCGGCCGGACGGGTTCACGCTTGATGACGGGACCGCCATCGGCCGTGTCGTTCTGCGCGGTGCCGCCCTCGAGCTCCTCCCGATGGTCGAGCCCGCCGATGCACTCAACGCGATCGGACGGGTCGAGGCGGTGACAGGCGGACTCGCGGTCGTCGTAGAAGATCCGGCTGCGCTCGTCCTGGCCGGGGATCCGGTCGCGGCCGGCGGTCCGCTCGCCAGCGCGGCGGCGGGTGACGTTCCCCGGTCGAGCGAGGGCCATCCCGAGGGCGCCGGGACGAGCCGCCTGGCAGGTTTCGGCGGGACTCCGTGGCCCGTCGACCCAGGCGCGGCTGGCCTCGGCACGCTGGCCGCCATCTCGGCTGTTTCGCTGGCGCTGACACTCCTCCGGCGGTCGCGCTCGCGACGCCGTTTGGCGGCCCGGATCGCCGGCCGGCTGGCCTCGTTCGCGACTCCGTCGGACCGCTCGCGCGACCCGATCCCGGCTGAGCGTGATCCAAGCACGATCCACGCTGCTTGACGCTCGTGAGAACGCGGGGCTATCCTCGGCCGAGTTTCGCGCCCGCGAAGCAGCTACCTGAGCGAGGGATGGGTCTTGCCGAACGCGGACCACCGCGTCGAAACCCCCGTGGATCGCCGGATTGCGATCCCATCCGGAGAACGGCAGTACCACATCGATCTCGGTCCAGGCGAACTGGCCGAGTACATCCTCCTCCCTGGTGATCCCGACCGGACTG
>JANMBS010000043.1:0-8550 GCA_031360525.1 Thermomicrobiales bacterium | reverse complement strand
GGCCTGCTCGAGGGGATGCCACCGTCGTTCATGGCCGCCCGCTATCACTCGCTCGCGATCGACCCCGCGACACTTCCCCCGGAACTGCGCGTGACGGCGATGAGCGAGGTCGACCGGGTGATCATGGGGATCCGACACGTGGCCCTCCCGCTCGAGGGCGTCCAATTCCACCCCGAATCCGTCCTCACGCCGCAGGGCCCGCATCTCCTGGCGAACTTCCTGCGCCAGGCCGGTGAGGGCGAGGCCTCGCTGCTGACGACCGGACCGGGTCCTTCGCGACGGCCGGTTTGGCCGAACCTGTCGGCGAAGGGACTGGCCCGCGATGAGCGAAGTCGTCCGCGCCGCCCTGGCAACGATCGTCGAGGGCGGGATGTTGTCGATGGACGACGCCCGAGCCGCGATGGGCGCGGTCATGGATGGCGAGGCGACGCCGGCCCAGCTGGCGGCTCTGCTGATGGGCTTGCGGATGCGCGGCGAGACCGTCGACGAGCTGGCCGGCTTCGCGGAAGCGATGCGCGAGCGCGTCGTCCGCGTCGAGGCTCCCGAGGGCGCGATCGATGTCGTCGGCACCGGTGGCGATGGGAGTGGCACATTCAATATCTCGACGACGGCCGCTCTGGTGGCGGCCGCCGCGGGCGTCCCCGTCGCCAAGCACGGGAACCGGGCGATGACGTCTCGGTCGGGTTCCGCCGATGTCCTCGATGCCCTCGGCGTCCGGATCGATCACGACGCGGCATCGGCCGGGGCGGCCCTGCGCGACAACGGCTTCGCGTTCATGTTCGCGCCGAATTTTCATCCGGCGATGAAGTACGCGGGCCCGACCCGGCGCGAGATCGGCGTTCGCACGGCGTTCAACCTGGTCGGACCGCTGACCAACCCGGCGGGGACTCGCCGCCAGCTCCTCGGGGTCGGCGATGCGGCGGTGGCGGCCCGGATGGCCGAGGTCGTCCGACGTCTTGGCACGGACCGGACCTTCGTCATCCACGGCGACGGCGTCGATGAGCTGCCGCTCGACGGGAGCGGCGTTGCCTACATCGTCGCCGGCGACAGTGTCGAGCGACACGTCATCGATGCGACGAAGCTCGGGTTCAAGCGGGCAGCGACCGCGAAGTTGTCTGGTGGCGCGCCCGAGGACAACGCCCGGATGACCGAAGCGGTCCTGCGTGGTGAACCCGGGGCGCGTCGCGATGTCGTGCTGCTCAACGCGGCGGCCGCGCTGCTGGTCGGTGGCGCCGTCGCCACCATGGAGGAGGGGATCGAGCGGGCGGCGCTGACCATCGACGCCGGGCTGGCGACCGAGCTGCTGGAAGCCCTCCGCGCGGAGCGGCGGACGGCCGAAGCTGCCGCGGCCGAGTCCAGGGGAGCCACCCCGGCGCCCGAGCGGGCACCGGCATGACCGTCGCGGATCGGCCCGTCCGCGCCCGGGCGGGGCGTCCCAACGTCGTCGCGGAGATCGCCGCGCGGCGCCGGGAGGATGTCCTCGCCGCGGCGGCCGGGACGACGTCGCGAGCGATCGAAGACGCCGCGCTCGCTGCCCCCGACCCGCGGCCGATCGCCCAACGGCTCGCCTCGCCCGGCCTCCACCTCATCGCGGAGATCAAGCGCTCGTCGCCGTCCGCCGGCCGGATCGCAGCCACCGACGAGGACATCGTGGCCCGTGCCCGAGCCTACGAGACCGGCGGTGCAGCGGCCGTCTCGGTGCTGTGCGAGCCGCACTGGTTCGGGGGCTCGGTGGATGACCTGCGAGCCGTTCGGGCCGCCGTCGCTGTCCCGGTCCTGGCCAAGGACTTCGTCGTCGAAGAGGTCCAGCTGCCGATGCTCCGTGCGGCCGGCGCTGACGTCGTCCTGCTGCTCGCGGTCCTCCATCCGGCGAAGCGCCTGGCCCGGTTCGTCGATCGGGCGCTCGAGATCGGGTTGGAGCCGCTGGTCGAGGTCCACGACGCTCGCGAGCTCGATCGCGCACTCGCCACGGGCGCCCGCTTGATCGGGCTCAACAACCGTGACCTGCACACGCTCGAGGTGGACGTCGACCAAGCCGGACGTCTCCGGGAGCTCGTGCCCGACGACCGGTTGGTCATCGCCGAATCCGGAGTCCGCGACACGCGTCTCGTCGCGCGCTGGCGGGCGCTCGGGTTCGATGGCGCTCTCGTCGGGGAGGCGCTGGTCCGATCGCCCGATCCGGCGGCCGCGGTCCGAGCATTCGTCGCCGCGGGCGCCTCGCCCGACGATCCGGCCAATGTCGCCCGCCGGCCGTCGGTCAAGATCTGCGGCATCACCGACGCGGACGGGGTCCTGGCCGCGATCCGGGCGGGGGCGGATGCGATCGGCCTGAATCTCGTCGCGGGCACGCCCCGGGAATTGGCTCTTGACGAGGCCGCGGCCCTCGCGCGGCTCGCCCGGAAGGCCGGGGCGACAGGTCGTTGGCCGCTCGTCGTCGCGATCACGGCCGACGCGCCGCGCGAGGCCCTGGAGCGCATCGTCGACGAGCTCGACCCCGACGTCGTCCAGCTCAGTGGCTGTGAATCGATCGAGACCGCCCGCGCGATGCGGCGCCGGACCTGGAAGGTGCTCCATCTCCCGGCCGCCGAGCCGATCAGCCCGTCGGCTATCGTGGCCGACATCGTCTCGCGCGGTCGTGCCTACCTCGACGCCGGCGTCGATCGGCTTTTCCTCGACACAGCGGGCGGAGCGCACCCGGGCGGGACGGGGGTCCGAGCCGCTGAGCGCCTGGCCGCAGCGGTCGGACGCGACGTGCCGATCACCCTGGCCGGTGGCCTGGACCCGGCCAACGTGGCCGGTGCGCTGCGAGCCATCCCCGCGGTCGCTGTCGATGTCGCGTCCGGTGTCGAGCGCCCGAGGGTCGCCGGACAGCGGCCGACAAAGGACCCGCTGCGGGTCGCCCTCTTCGTGAAGCGGGCCCGAGCCGCCCGCGACGACCGCCCGAACGTCGCCTTCGGTCCGACCCCCGTCCATCCGGGCATGCTCGACGCCGATGGCGCCGGTCGATGGGGGATGGAGCGCGATTTCGGCGGCCGCTACGTCCCGGAGACGCTGATGGCCGCGCTCGAGCAGCTCGAGACCGCATACGACGCACTCCGGCATGACCCTGTCTTCTGGGCCGAGTTGCGCGACTTGCTGGCTCATTTCGCCGGGCGCCCGACAGCCCTGTACCGTGCCGACCGCCTGGCCGAGGCCGTTCGTCACGAGGCCGCCCGCCTCGCCGGCAACGGCGCCCGTGCGCCGCGCATCCCGGAGCTCCGGCTGTACCTCAAGCGCGAGGACCTCGCCCACACCGGCGCGCACAAGATCAACAACGCCGTTGGGCAGGCGCTGCTCACCCGGCGCCTTGGCAAGACCCGGGTCATCGCCGAGACCGGTGCCGGCCAGCATGGCGTGGCGACCGCCACCGCCTGTGCGCTGCTCGACCTGCCATGCGTCGTGTATATGGGCGCCGAGGACATCGAACGGCAGGGCCCGAACGTCCTGCGGATGCGCGCGCTGGGCGCCGAGGTGCGCTCGGTGACGTCCGGGACGGCGACGCTCAAGGACGCGGTCAACGAGGCGATGCGCGACTGGGTCACCAACGTCGAGACCACCCACTACGTGCTGGGTTCCGCGATGGGACCGCACCCGTACCCCACGATCGTCCGAGACCTCCAGCGCCGGATCGGCGATGAGGCAGCGGCGCAGTTGTTCGCCGTCGAAGGCCGCCTGCCGGATCTCGCGATCGCCTGTGTCGGTGGCGGCTCGAACGCCATCGGGCTGCTGGCCCGGTTCATCGGGGAGCCGACGGTGCGGCTGGCCGTCGTGGAGGCGGCCGGCGACGGCATCGAGACGGGCCGGCACGCCGCGGCGATCCTGGGTGGCACGCCGGGCATCCTCCATGGCTCGCGCTCGCTGATGCTCCAGGACGTCGATGGCCAGGTGACCGAGGCGCACTCGGCCTCGGCTGGCCTCGACTATCCGGGGATCGGGCCGCAACTCGCTGCGCTCGCCGAGGGCGGTCGGATCGAGGTCGCCGCCGCCACCGACCGCGAGGCGGTGGCGGCCATGAAGACGACGACGCGGACGGAGGGCATCCTCCCAGCTCTCGAGACGGCCCACGCGGTCGCGGCACTCCCGGTGCTCCTGGCCGGGGTCGGCGGAGTCGGCGGCTCCTGGCCCGACGAGGTCCTCGTTCTCCTCGGGTTCTCCGGCCGCGGCGACAAGGACCTCGCCGCCCTCGAGCGCTTCGCCGACGTCGAGGCGTGGGAGAGCGCCCGGTGACGGGCGCCGACGTGCGCGCGCTGTGCCCCTCCCCGAAGAAGTTCGCGGCCGATCGGCGGGTCGCCCGATGACGGCCGTCGCTGCACCAGGATCGGGCGCGACCGTCCCGTCGACCCAGGGCACCAACGAGACGGCCGGCGCGCGCCGGATCGCCGTGGCCTTCGCCCGAGCTCGGGCCGAGGGCCGTGCGGCGCTGATCCCGTACATCGTCGCCGGCTACCCCGACGCCGAGACCAGCCTGGCCGCCGCGCTCGCAGCTGCTGACGCGGGGGCCGACCTGCTCGAAGTCGGCCTGCCGTACTCCGATCCGCTGGCCGACGGCGCCACGCTCCAACGCGCCTCCGGGGTGGCGTTGGCTGCCGGGGCCACCCTCGAGCGTTCGCTTCGTCTGATCGAGCGGATCGGCGCCGCCCGACCAGACCTCCCGCTCGTGCCGATGGGCTACGCCAACCAGGTCATCGGTGGCGGCGACGGCGAGGCTGTGGCCAAACGCCTGACCCGAGCCGGTGCAGCCGGGTTGATCGTCGCCGACCTGACGCCCGACGAGGGCGGGCCGTTCGAAGCAGTGGCCCGGGCCGCCGGCCTCGCCGTCGTCTATCTCGTGGCGCCGACCACGCCGCCCGCCAGGCGCGCCGCCGTCGCCGCGCGAAGCGGCGGGTTCTTGTACTGCGTCTCGCTCGTGGGCGTGACCGGGGCGCGCACGGCCCTGCCGGCCACGGTCGGCCGCCTCGTCAAGGACGTCATGTCGGTCTCGCCAGTCCCGGTCGCGGTCGGTTTCGGCGTCAGCAGGCCGGCTCACGTCCGCGCGATCGCCAAGGCTGGCGCCGATGGGGTCATCGTCGCCTCGGCACTCGTCGATGCACTGGGGCCGGACGGCCGGGACATCGCCGCGCTGGGCCGACTCGTCGGTGAGCTTCGCCGCGCCACGTAAGACACGAAGGGAGTGCGGCGATGGCCACGTTTGACGAGCGAGCACGCGAATGGGACACGCCAGAACGTCGCGCGCGGGCCGAGGCTGTCGCCGATGCGATCCGTGCCAACGTGGCCCTGACTCCTACGACACGCACCATCGACGTTGGCGCCGGAACCGGGCTGCTCGGCTTCGCCCTGGCCGATGACATCGGCGACCTGGTGCTAGCCGAGCCATCCGAGGGGATGCGCGACGTGATCGCTGAGAAGATTGCGGCCAGTGGTCGCGCCGACGCCACCGCCATCCCGTTCGACCTGACAGGCGGGCCGCCGCCAGGCGAGCCGTTCGATCTCGCGATCTCGCTCCTGGTCCTCCATCACGTTGCAGATACCGCGACCGCACTGGCCACCATACGCGATCTCCTGGTGCCGGGCGGTCGGATCGCCATCGCCGACCTCGACACCGAGGACGGCACGTTCCACGACGCCGACGCCGAGGGCATCCACCATCTGGGGTTCGACCGCGTGGCGCTCGGCGAGCTCGCTCGGGAGGCCGGCTTCGTGGGCGTGGAGTTCCGCACTGCGATGGAGATCGTCGACGATGACCGGCAGTTCCCGGTCTTCCTCCTCCTGGGCCGGAACCCATGAGTCGACCCGGGACGGTCGCGGTCAGCGTCGAGGCGTCGCCAAAGAAGGCATTCGCGACAGCCGTCGACTGGCCGGGCTGGTCGCGCTCCGGCAAGACCGAGGAACTCGCGGTGACGGCGCTCGCCGACTATGCGCCGCGCTACGCGCTCGTCGCCAAGGAGGCCGGCGTGCCCTTCGAGCCGGGCGACTACGAGGTCGTCGAGCATACCGGCGGCGGGAGTGGCACCGATTTCGGCGTCCCGTCGTCGATCACGGACCTGGACCGCCGGCCCGTGGATGCCGCCGAGGCCGAGCGTCAGGCACGGCTCGTGACGGCGGCCTGGACCATCTTCGCCCGGGTCGCGGCGGGGGCGCCCGCCGAGCTGCGCAAGGGTCCACGGGGCGGTGGCCGCGATCGCGACAAGATGGTCGGCCACGTCGCCGAATCCGACACCTACTACGCCCGCGAGGTCGGCATCAGCGGCAAACGCCCGGATCCGGCCGACGCCCGCGCAGTCGAGGCCATGCGGGCCGACATGCTCGAGATCCTTCGACAACCGTCTGACGGCTCCCCGCTCGCCGAGCGGACGTGGACGGCCCGCTACGCCGCGCGGCGGATCGCCTGGCACGCCCTCGACCACGCCTGGGAGATCGAGGATCGATCCGACTCTCCCTGAGCGAACATCGAACCGAATCGCGTCGGCCGACGACTCATCAGCATGGAGGTCGCCCTGGACTCACCGGCCCGCCCGCTCCGGACGTCACTCGAACCGCTCGTGACCGCCGCCCGTGGGGGAGATCGAGACGCGTTCCGCGCGCTGGGATAAGTGCAGCCTGCGACTCTGTCGTCATGCGAATGGTGCGTCGACGGGGACAGGAACGAGTCGGGAAGGTAGACATCGTGATGCCGCCACGGTAGGCTTCATGATGTGTCCAAGCGAACGACGTTGACCCTTGATGACGACGTGGCCGTCGGATTGGCCAGTGCCGCGCGCCGCGCTGGGCGCCCATACCGGGACATCGTCAACGAAGTGATCCGGCGCGGGCTGGATCGATCGGTCGAGGCCGCGCCGTTCCGCGTCACTGCCATGGAGCTGCGCCGCCGAGCTGGCATGGAGATCGATGACGTCGAGGGGCTCCTGGATCTTCTCGACGGCCCGCCGCGTCGGTGATCGTCATCGATGCCAACGTGCTGCTCTATGCATATGACCGCTCGGAGCCGCGCCACCAGGCTGCGGCCACCTGGTTCGAGGCGACCGTTGGTGGTGACGAGACGGTCGGTCTCGCGCTGACGACGGTGCTCGCGTTCATCAGGATCTCGACCGACCCGCGCGTCTACGAAGCGCCTCTGGCCGTGGATCGGGCCATCGACTTCGTCCGGTCGTGGCTTGAACATGACAACGTGCAGCTGATCGGTCCGTCGGAGGCGCACTGGACCACGCTGGCGGAAGTTGCCATCGCGGGCCAGGCTCGCGGCCCGCTGCTGATGGATGCCCACCTCGCAGCCTTGGCCCTGGAGCACGGCGCGACACTTGCGACGGTCGACCGCGACTTCTCACGGTTCTCCGGCCTGCGAACCTTCGACCCGACCACGGGCTGACGCGGGGAGCGATCGTGCTCCGGACCTAGCGGCCGAACAGGCTCGCCACCGCGGCCGCCTCGATCGGCCGGGGACCGTCGATCAAACCGACCGCCGCAGCCGCCTCACCGATCAGGTCCGCGGGCGTCCGGCCGGCCGCGCGCAACTCGCGCACCGAGGTGTCCCCGTCGGCCTTGGAGAGCTTCGAGCCGTCCGGGCGGCGGATCAACGGGTGATGGGCGAAGGTCGCGGTCGCCTCGCGTCCGAGCAGATGCGTCAGCCGGATCTGGACCGGCGTTGCGGCGAGCAGGTCCCGCCCGCGAATCACCAGGCCGATGCCCTGTCGGAGATCGTCGACGACGACCGCGAATCCGTACGTCCAGTTCCCGTCGCGGTCACGGATCGGGAGGTCGCCGGCGCCCGTATCGGCCTCGTCGGCGCAGGGCCCGACGATGGCGTCCATCCACCGCTCCGAGCCGCCGCCAAGGGCCGCGCGCAGGACCGGGCCGTCCAACCCGCGCTGCCGGCAATCGCCCGGGCAGCCCGACCCGTGCCACAGGCGGCCGTTTTCGTGCGACCAGGCCTCGAACGTCGACCGCGAGCAGTCGCAGCCGTAGACGAGGACCTCGGCCCGGAGCCGCTCGAGGGCCGCCGCGTAGGGCGAGTCATCGTCGGACTGGCGGACCGGACCCTTGTCGGCGGCGAACCCCAACCAAGCCAGGTCTTCGAGCAGCGCGCCCACGAACTCCGGGCGGCTGCGCACCCGGTCGTGGTCCTCGATCCGAAGAAGGACGCGTCCGTCGGTGGCGCCCGCCACGCCCCACACCCAGATCGCGTTCGCCACGTGACCGAGATGGAGGAACCCAGTCGGAGCCGGGGCGAAACGGGTCAGCGCTCCCGTCGGGAACGCCGCGACCTCAGCCGGCGTCGTCCGCTCCGCCATCCCGGTCGGGGCCCGACCGTGCGCGGTCCCGGTCGCGCGCCTCGAGTGCGCGCGTGGCGACCATCAGTCGGCGGTAGAGCGCGAGCAGGTCCGCTTGTCGGAGTGGGCCCTGATTGGCCATCGTCACGCGCAACAGCACCTCACGTTCGCGGTCGGCGTCGCGGATCGCTCGATACCCGGCGGCCTCCTTGGCGCGGCCTGCCTCTCGGGCAAGCTCGGCGCGCTC
>JANMBS010000594.1:0-3044 GCA_031360525.1 Thermomicrobiales bacterium | reverse complement strand
GCGCCCTGGCTCCCCGGCGCGAAGTCGAGGAACCGTTCGAGCTGGGCGCGGATCGCCGCGACGTTCGCCTCGAGCGTCTCCCGGTCGAGCAGGTTCCGCTCCGACGAGCGACCCGACGGATCGCCGATCATCCCAGTGCCACCCCCGACGAGCGCGACGGGCCGCCCACCGAAGCGCTGCAGCCGCAGCAGTCCGAAGATCGGCACCAGATGGCCGACGTGGAGCGAGTCGAACGTCGGGTCGAAACCGATGTAGCCGGCGATGGGACGACCGGTCGCCAGCCGGTCCGCCAGTCCCGGCGTCGTCTCCTCGAGGATCCCCCGCCAGCGCAGTTCCTCGAGGAGTCCGGCCGGGCTCGCTGGCGTCCCCTCGGCGGTCTCCGTCACAGGCTCGCGGGTCGAGTCGTCTCGACGGTACGGGAGGCCAGTTTCCGTTCGTTCACGCCCCCTATGCTATCGTGCGGCCACAGATGCAGACCACTCTCGCGCGTCGCCAGCGCCATCGTCGAGCGCTCCAGCGACAGCCGCGAGGACGGACAGGATCGACCATCGGTCGGGTCGTCGTCGTCGTCCTCGTCGTCCTGCTCCTCACCACCGGGCTCGCGGCGGGCACCGGCGTGGTCTTTGCCGTGGGCGCTTACAACCACTACGCCGCGGGCCTCCCGGACCCGGTCACGGCCCTCACCAACATCGATTTCGAGCAGCAGACGGTCATCTACGACCGGACCGGCAAGGTCGAGCTGGCCCGGCTCGGTGACCTGAAGCGCGAGCTCGTCACCTATGACGACCTGCCGGGCGAGATCATCGACGCGACGACCGCCATCGAGGACAAGGACTTCTGGGTGAACCCGGGGTTCGACCCAGCGGGCATCGTGTCGGCCGGGATCGACACCGTCTCGGGCAAGCCACGCGGCGCCTCGACGATCACCCAGCAGCTCGTCCGCGCTCGGCTCCTGCCGCCCGAGGCATTCGAGGGCTCAACGTACGAGCGCAAGGCGCGCGAGATCATCCAATCGATCCGCCTGACCCAGGCCTTCCCCGGCGAGGAGGGCAAGAAGAAGATCCTGACCGCCTATCTCAACCAGAACTTCTACGGCAATCAGAGCTACGGCGTGAAGGCCGCGGCCAAGAGCTACTTCGGCAAGTCGCTCGCGGACCTGACCCTTGCCCAGGATGCGGTCCTGGCCGCGATCCCGCAGTCGCCCACCAGGTTCGACCTGATGCGCAATGCCACCGAGGTCTGCCTGGACCCGAACGTCGCCGATGGCGAGGAATGCACGAGTTTCAAGCTCGTCGTCCCGCCCGAGTCCGAGATCGTCCAGCGCCGGAACAAGGTCCTGGACCTCATGAAGACGCGCAGCACGCTGACCGGCACCAAGCACACGGCGGCCGAATACGAGGCCGCCAAGGAAGAGCCGGTCGAGCTCAAGCTGCAGGTCTCTGCCGCGTGGAAAGCGCCCCACTTCGTGTGGGAGGTCCGACGTGCGCTCGGCCTGATGCTCTGTCCGGACAGCCCGATCAACTGCCCCGAGGTCGACAACGGCGGCTATCGCGTCATCACCACACTCGACATGACGATGCAGAAGACCGCCGAGAAGTGGGTCTACGTCTCGGCCCGGGCGCCCAACGCCAAGAACCCGTCAGCGATCCTGACCAGCCGCAAGATCCCCGGCGCCGCCCGGTCGTGGATCCTCAACCTGCGCGGCCACAACATCCACAACGCGGCGGCCGGCGTGATCGACTACCGGACCGGCGAGGTCCTCGCCTACGCCGGGTCGGCCAGCTACACGTCCAAGGGCAACAAGAAGTTCCAGCCCCAGTTCGACGTCCTCGCCGACGGTTGGCGCCAGCCGGGTTCGGCGATCAAGCCCGTCGACTACGCCATCGGCATCGACGACAAGACACTGACCGCCGCGACGATGTTCATGGATGTGACCACCAACTTTGGTGGCGGCTTCACCCCGACCCAGGCCGACAAGCTCGAGCGCGGGCCTGTCCGCCTCCGCTCGGCACTCCAGTTCTCGCTCAACATCCCGGCCATCAAGGCCACGATCATGAGCGGCCTCGACCACACCTATCAGCGGACCAAGGAGTTCGGCCTCAGCTACCCCAAGACCGCCCTACCGGTGCTGTCGATGGGCATCGGGACGCTCGAGGTCCATCCCATCGACCTGCTCGGCGCGTACGGCACCATCGCCAACAACGGGGTACGCATGCCGCGGCGGGTCATCAGCACCATCCTAAGAGACAACGGCACGACGTTCTGGCCGACCGCCAAGGACGAGCCCAAGGGCACGCGGGTGATGAGCGCCGGGGCGGCCTATATCGTCACGGACATCCTGTCCGGCAACACCGACAAGAGGGTCAACCCGTTCTGGGGCAAGTGGGCCATCTACAACAACGGAACGCGCCGGCCGGCGGCCTACAAGACGGGCACCACGAGCGACAACCGCGACGTGGCGGCGTACGGCTACGTAGCGCCGCCGGCGGACAAGAAGGCGCCGGCCATCGCGGTCGGTGTCTGGATGGGCAACAGCGACAACAGCCCCAACGACGGCAAGCTCTCGCTCGACACCTCCGCACCGCTCTGGTCGGCGATCATGACCGAGGTCACCAGGGGCACCAAGCTGGCCCAGTTCAAGCCGCCATCGGACGCGCTCAAGACGGCCACCGTCGACGCGTTCACCGGTCTCAGGCCGGGTCCGTTCACCAAGAAGACGGTCAAGGAGTACTTCCTGCCCGGGACCGTCCCGACCGAGAAGGAGATGTTCCGGACCGCGGCCACCGTCGACGACGCGACCGGACTGCTGTGGCAGGAGGGCTGCCAGGGACCGAAGGTCACCCGCGGCTTCTTCAACCTGTCCGAGGTCGAGACCAACTTCCCGAACTGGCAGAAGGCGAACCTGGGCTGGGGCGCCCGCGCGGCTCGCGGATCCGGCGTCCGAGGCGGCCCGAAGGGCACGCGCACGGCCTACTTCTACAACGGCGCCTTTGCCCCGTTCGGGCGGACCTGGGGTGCGCCGTTCATGCCACGCACCAAGTGCC
>JANMBS010000562.1:0-4229 GCA_031360525.1 Thermomicrobiales bacterium | reverse complement strand
GGTGTGGGGCGATCTTGACGCTGGCGACGAGGTCGCCCTTCTCCACGACCTGGCCGTCGAACGCGGTAAAGACTTCCAGCGGGTCGATCCGGTTGAGCCGCTCGAGTTCCGCGACACGGACGTTGAGCACGCCCGCAGCCTCGGCGAGCAGGTCGACCCGGCTCTGGACCGGGCCGCGCAGCGTCAGCCCAGGACCGGCCACGGCCGCCGCGAGACGGAGGGCCGCGTCGTCTTCGTGCAACTCACCTGGTTCGGGGACGAGGATCGTCACCGGATCCGCGGCTTCGGCCGCGGCGAGCAGCGCGAGGTCATCCGCCGTCAGGCGTCGGCCCTTCGACCAACGCTGGCCCGAGATCGTCAGGTCACGGGCGAGGATCGACCCCACCAGGCGCGCAGGTGAACGCTTCCCCGGCGTGACGCGCTGGACCTGCACAGGATCCCGCCGGACGATCAGCGCAGCCGAGCGAGGGCGGCCTCGATCGCACGGCGGGTGTAGACGGCCGCCATTGCCGTGCGGTAGGCACGATCGGCATGGATGTCGGACGCGACGTCGACCCCGTCGGTCGCATGCCCGGCCGCGGCAGCGATCGAGGCCGGCGATCCGTCAGAGCCGGCGAGTGCCGCCTCGACGGTGCTGGCGCGGTAGGCCATCTCGCCGACACCGGTCAGAGCGACCATCGCTTCGGCGATCCCGCCCGTGCCGTTCGAGAAGACGACTGCCGCGACCCCCACCAGCGCATATCCCGAGGCCGGCTGCTGGAGCGTTTCGTAGGCCGAGGCCGCGTCGTCGCGCCGGCCGGGCAGGCGGATCTCGGTCAGGATCTCGCCCGACCCGAGCCCGGTCGTGAAGGCACCCTCGAAGAACCCGTTGACAGGGGCTGTCCGCTCCCCGCTGGCCGAACGGATGACGAGCTCGGCGTCGAGAGCGAGGAGGCACGCCGGCAGGTCCGAGGCCGGGTCGGCGTGGGCGATCGACCCACCGACCGTCCCAAGGTTACGAACCTGGACGTCGCCGATGTGGGGCAGCGCGTCGCGCAGCAGTCCGTACTGGGCGGCCGGCGACTCGAGCAGCTCGGCATAGGTCGTCAAGGCGCCGATCGCGAGGCGCCCATCGTCGAGCTGGCGGACGCCACGCAGCCCCGGCACGCGGCCGATGTCGACCAGCGTCTCGGCCGAGCCGAGGCGCAACTTGAGCAGCGGGATGAGGCTCTGGCCACCGGCCAGCAGCTTCGCGCCCGGATCGGAGCCGATGATCGCGAGGGCCTCCTCGATGGAGGCGACGCGCTTGTAGGCGAACGCTGCCGGGATCACGCCTGGCCTCCCTTCGAACCCTGGATCGCGCGCCACACTTTCTGCGGCGTGTAGGGCATGTCGAGATGGCGGATGCCGAGAGGGCTCAGCGCATCGATGACCGCGTTGGCCACCGCCGCGGTGCTCGCGATCGCGCCGGCCTCGCCGACGCCCTTCACCCCGAGCGGGTTGACCGGCGAGGGGGTGACGGTCTCGTCCAGCTCGATGGTCGGGAAGAACGAGGCTCGGGGCACCGTGTAATCCATCATCGAGCCGGTCAGCAGCTGGCCCTGGTCGTCGTAGATGGCGCCCTCCCACAGCGCCTGGCCGACGCCTTGGGCGATGCCGCCGTGGAGCTGACCGTCGACGATCATCGGGTTGATCTTGTTGCCGACGTCATCGACGGCGAGGTAGCGGACCAGTTCGACGTGTCCGGTCTCTTCGTCGATCTCGACCAGCGCGATATGGGTCCCGAACGGCCACGTGCAGTTCGGTGTGTCGTAGTAGGCGGTCTCGTCGAGATACGGCTCCATGCCCTCCGGCGGGTCGAAGGCGAGGTCGATCGCGAAGGCGATCTCCTGGATGGTCTTGACCCGGTCCGGGCTGCCCTTGACGAAGTAGTTGGCGCCGTCGATCTCGATATCGGTGACCGACGCCTCGAGCATGTGCGCGGCCATCTTGCGAGCCTTCTCGCGGATCTTGCCAGCGGCCTTGATCGCCGCGGTGCTGCCGACCGACGAGGTCCGCGAGCCGTACGTGCCGTACCCGAAAGGCGTCCCCTGGGTGTCCGAATGCTGGACGACGATGTCGGCCATGGGGATGCCCAGCTCGTGCGAGATGATCTGCGAATACGTCGTCTCGTGGCCCTGGCCCTGAGGTTGGGTCCCCACGGTGACCACCGTCTTCCCTGTCAGGTGCATCTTGATGTTGGCCGATTCCCCCATCGCCGCACCCCAGCCCTCGCCGACCGCGCCGATCCACTTGGACGGCGCGACACCGCAGACCTCGATGTAGGTCGACAGGCCGACGCCGAGGAGCTTGCCGCGCGCCTTGGCCTCCGCTTTCTTCGCCGCGAGACCGCCGTAGCCGGCCATCTCCAGCGCCTTGTCCATGGCTGGTTCGTAGTTGCCGGAGTCGATGTAGATCTTGGCCCCGCCCGAAGCGGTCCCGAGTCCCGACGGGTTGTCGTATGGGAACTGGTCAGGCTGGATGAAGTTGCGGCGCCGGATCTCGGCGCGGTCCATGCCGATCTCGGCCGCGAACAAGTCCATCGCCCGCTCGATGACGTAGGTCGCCTCAGGCCGGCCGGCGCCGCGATAGGCGTCTACGAAGGTCGTATTCGTGTAGACCCCGGTGACGGTGGCGTACACGTTGGGGATCCTGTAACAGCCGGTCAGGACGCGGCCGTACAGCGTGGTCGCGACCCCCGAGCCGATGGTCGAGAGGCGCCCGCCGAGGTTGGCCAGTGTCTTGACGCGGAGACCGGTGATCTCCCCATCGCGCTTGCCAGCGATCTCGAGGTGGGTGATGTGATCACGCCCGTGGATCGTGCTCTGGTAGTTCTCGCGACGGTTTTCGATCCACTTCACCGGCCGGCCTGCGAGCGCCTTGCTGGCGAACAGGACCAGCGCGTAGTCGGTGTAGCAGTAGATCCTCGTTCCGAACGCGCCACCGATATCGGGGCTGATGCATCGGATCTTATGCTCGGGCACGCCCATCACGAAGGCGGCCAAAAGAAGGCGCTGGATGTGCGGCGTTTGGCTCGACATCCAGATCGTGTACTCGTCGGTGCCCGGGTTGTACCAGCCGATGTCGCCGCGCGTCTCCATCGAATTGGGGATCAGCCGCTGGTTGACGATGCGCTGGCGGACGACGACCTCGGCCGCGTCGATCGCGGCGTCCGTCCCTGCCTTGTCGCCGACGGTCCACTCGAAGACGATGTTGTTCGGGGCGTTCTCGTGGAGTTGGGGAGCGCCCGGCTCGATCGCCTTGTCGGCATCAACGACGGCCGGCAACGGCTCGTAGTCGACGACGATGGCCTCCAGCGCATCAAATGCCTGCGCCGCGGTATCGGCCACGACCGCCGCGACCCCTTCGCCAGTCCACTTGACGCTGTCGGTTGCGAGCGTGCGTGGGGTGTTGATGTTGTTCTGGATCCCGGCGCTGCCGCCCGCCGGCCAGGCCATCGGCATCGGGTTGTACGGGATGTCGGCGCCGACGAAGACGGCGAGCACGCCGGGCATCGACTTTGCCGCGCTCGTGTCGATCGAGCGGATGTTGGCGTGCGCGTACGGGCTGCGCAGGATGGCCATGTGGGCCATCGAGGCGAGCTTGATGTCGTCGACGTAGTTGCCCGCGCCGGTGATGAAGCGCGGGTCCTCGACCCGCTTGACGCTCGTCCCGAGGACGTCGGGGGCGGTCTCTGTGGTCATCGTGTGCCTCCCGGCCTTACGCGCTGACCGGCGCGCCGGAGCGCATGGTCTCGGCGGCGTGGCGGATCGCCGCGACGATGTTCTGGTAGCCCGTGCAGCGGCAGAAGTTGCCTTCGATGGCGTGCCGGATCTCGTCGTCCGTGGGGTCCGGGACCCGGGCCAGCAGGTCGACCGCGGTCATGATCATGCCGGGCGTGCAGAAGCCGCACTGGAGGCCGTGCTTCTCCCAGAAGGCGGCCTGCATCGGGTGGAGCTCGTCACCGTCGGCCAGGCCCTCGATGGTCTTGACGTCCGTGCCATCTGCCTGGACGGCCAGCATGGAGCACGACTTGATCGCCCGGCCATCGACGTGGACGGTGCAGGCGCCGCACTGGCTGGTGTCGCAGCCCACGTGTGTGCCGGTCAGGTCGAGGTCCTCCCGCAGCGCCTGGACGAGGAGTCGCCTGGGCTCGACATCGAGCTCCCGGGGCGTCCCATTGACGACGAACGCGATGTGTTCGCTCACGG
>JANMBS010000530.1:0-2711 GCA_031360525.1 Thermomicrobiales bacterium | reverse complement strand
GCCGCCCAGGCGCTCGAGCCGGTCGCCGGCCGTCTCGCCGAAGCGCTCTTTGCCGTCGGACTGTTCGGGGCGAGCGTGCTGGCGGCGACGATCATGCCGCTCTCCACGGCCTTCGTGATCTGCGAGGCATTCGGCTGGGAGTCCGGCGTCGACAAGCGCTTCGGCGATGCCCGGGCGTTCTTTTCGATCTACACGTTCGTGCTGGCCGCCGGGGCGCTGGTGGTGCTGATCCCGGGCCTCGACCTGCTGCCGGTGATCATCGCCTCGCAGAACCTCCAGGGCCTGCTGCTGCCGGTCGTGTTGGTGTTCATGGTCCTGCTGGTCAACGACGCGCGCCTGATGGGCACCCACCGCAACGGCCGGATCGGGAACGTGCTCGCCTGGTCGGCGGTCGGACTGGTCGTCGTCCTCGACGTCGTCCTGCTCGGGGTCGTGGCGCTCCAGGCCGTCGGCATCAAGGTCGGCTGAGGGCCGCGCGCCTCCCCGCCCTCCGCTCGCCCTCCCACCCGGCGTGCGTTCTCCGCGCGCCCTCCACCCAGGGGGCGTTCTCCCCAGGAGAACAAAACCCACGAAAACGCTCCGAACGAGGCGCCAGGAGTGCCGATCGACCTTGGATGCCCCTCGATTCCGGCTAAGAACCACCGAGCGGGCCCTTTGGGACGCCTCGGCCAGGCGTTCACGACCTCGCAACCCACCGATTCGGCCAGATAAGCGCCAGTCGAGCGGGATCTGTTCTCCTGTGGAGAACGGGCGCCGCTCAGACGGCCCAACCAGAGGAGCCCGGTGCCCTGTCCGACGACCACCAGAGGAGCCCGGTGCCCCGTCCGACGACCACCAGAGGAGGCCGATGTCCACAGTGACCACCGGAATCAGCCGACTCGCCATCCACGACGGGGACCGCCAGCTGAGGCGGACCTGCATCCGGTTCGGCGAGGAGATCCGCGAGATCCGGCTCCGGGTCGGGGTAAGCCAGGCCGCCCTGGCGCGCGCGATCGGCGTCGCGCGGTCGGTGATCTGTCAGATGGAGCAGGGCGATCCGAACGTCTCGGCACGGATCCGCGCTCGTGCGGTCGCGGCACTTGGCGCGGACTTCCGAATCGCGGTCTTTCCCGGCGGGGCGCCGCTCATCCACGACGCGGCGCACGCCCGGATCGTCGAGGCCATCCTGCTCCGATGCCATCCCAGCTGGCGCGCGACGGTCGAAGCGCCGGTACCAGGCGCAGGACGCCGCTCGACCGACATCCGCCTCGATCGCAGGGACGATGTGGTGCTGATGGAGGTCGAGACCCATGTGCGGGCCCTCGAGGCCATCATCCGAGAAGGCTCCGAAAAGCGGGCTGCGGTTGCGGCTGCGACCGCGACGGCCCGACAGATCCACGTCGTTCTCGTCCTGCCACCGACTCGACACCATCTGTCCCTGGTCGCAGCTCATCCATCCATCGTCGCGGCCGCCTTCCCCGCCAGCGACACCGACCTCGCCGCAGCCCTCGCAAATCCCGACCACACATGGCCGGGCGACGGGATCCTGTGGGCGACGGAAGGCGCCGCGGCGCGACTGGCACGGAAAGCTACAGTCGCGCGCGCTGGGTCGAGGCCGGACTAGTGCTCGTGCGCCTCGCCGTGGGTCGCCGTCGGCGCCGGCCCGGCAGCCGCAGCAGGCTCCGGCCACTCGCCCCCGGCGCCCGGCCCGTACGCGACCGGGAAACCGTGTGCCTTCCAGGTCGGAACGCCGCTGGAGACGGTCACGACGTCCTCGAACCCCGCGGCACGCAACATCGACGCGGCAACGCTCGAGCGATAGCCGCTGGCACAGATCGTGGCGATCGTGCGGTCGCGCGGGAGGCGGTCGAGCATCCCCGGCAGCTCGCCCGCCCCGATGTGGGTCGAGCCCGGGACGTGGCCGGCCTCGTACTCGGATGGCTGGCGGACGTCGATGACGAACGGCGCCTCCGGGCCCCCTGCCGCGAGCCGTGCGGCGAGCGCCTCGACCGCGAGCACGGCGCCGGCCTCGACCGGGCGACCGGCACGCCGCCACCCGTCGATGCCGCCGTCGACATACCCGACGAACGGGTCGAAACCGATGCGCAGCGCCTGGCGGGCCAGGTCGTCGAGGTCGGCAGGGCCTTCGACGAGGAGCACGATCGGACGGTCCGGATCGACCACCCAGCCGAGCCACGTCCCGAACGACGAGCCCGCAGGGATCGACAGCGAACCGGGGATGGCCTCGCGAGCGTGGTCGTGTGGCGAACGTGCGTCGACGATCAGTGCTCCGCGACCGATCGGGCCGTCCAACCCGTCGCCGGAGAGCGGCGGGACCTCGGGGACGACCCCGCCGAGCAACGCCGGCCCCGCCTGGTTCATCGGTCGCATCCGGGCGAAATAGCGCGGGACGGTCGGCTGGCCTGCCAGCAGCGCCCGGGCGAAGGCGTCCACCTCCATCGGGGCGAGCAGCGGGTTGTGCCGCCGTTCGAAGCCGATCGTCGACCACGGAGTCGAGGAGATACCGGTCGAGCAGAGCGAACCGGCGCCGTGGGTCGGGTAGACCGCCACGGAATCCTCGTGGCGGAGGATGGCCCCGATCGAGCGATGCATGTCGACTGCATACGGAACGGCGTTCTCCGCCCCCAGCAGGTCCGTCCGCCCGACCGCGCCCACGAGCAGCGAACCGCCGGTCAGCAGCAGCACGGGCTCATCGGCCCGGGAGAGATCCG
>JANMBS010000492.1:0-6318 GCA_031360525.1 Thermomicrobiales bacterium | reverse complement strand
GGGAGTAGATCCCGGTCGAGACGATCCCGACCCGGCCCAGCCGGAACGAGAAGACCGGGTTCTCGTCATTGCCAGCGTAGTGGTGCGGCGTGCCATCGACGGTCAGGACCGCGAGGTTGGCCTGCCCGCCGAATCGATCGTGGAGGGCCGCCAGCTGGTCCGAGGCGGGTGCGTCCGGCCGCCATTGATCCTCGAGCCAGCGCTCCCCGACCTCGGTGTCGGCGCGGCCGTGGATGCGGCCCGCGGCACGGTATGTCGCGCGCAGGCCCTTGTAGTCCCGCAGGTCGCCGTTGTGGCTGAATGCGAAGCGGCCGGCCGGGTCGTCGAACGGCTGGGTGTCGGGCAGCGTCAACGTCGAGAGTCGCGACGGCCGGCGGAGGTGGACCAGGGCGGCGGTCGTCTCGGTCGCACCGACCGCCGCGCGCCCGGGATCGTCGCGGAAGGCCCGGATGTCGCGGTACGACCCGAGCCGGCCGTCACCGTCGAGCCACGCCGCGCCCCAGCCGAAGCCGGCGAGCCCGTAGCGCTCGAGCTTCTCGGTGAACGGCCACAGATCGTCGAGTCGGAACGGCTCACTGGCCCGGGCGATGAAGTGCTCACACATCGAGATCGATCATACCCGGGCGTTTCCGCGGCGCCAGCGATTGCCGACGACCCCTTCCCCCGGCTCGATGGGCTGCTTACCATGCAGGTCGACCCGTGCGCAGGAGGAAGCGCTACCCGACCTGGGCGGGTCAGAGGGAGGATCCCATGGCGCAAGAGTCACCAGGGCTGCAACGCAACGCGATCGGTCTGACCGAGGTCCTGTTCCAGTCGATCACATTCATGGCGCCGGCGGTCGCCGTCGCCCTGTCGATCGGGTTCGCGACGACATTCGCCCTTGGGATCACCCCATTGGCCGTCCTCCTCGCCCTGATCGCGGTCCTCTTCACGGCGTTTTCGATGGGTGAGCTGGCGCGCCACCTGCCATCCGCGGGCGGGATGTACACCTACGTCGGCCGAGGCCTCGGCTCGTTCGCCGGCTGGCTTCTCGCCTGGGCGTTTCTGTTGGCGTCGATCGTCCTCCCCTCGATCCTGTTCGCCGCCTTCGGGTTCTTTGGGGCGGACCTGCTCACGCAACTGTTCGGACCGATGAACGAGTACCTGTGGATCCCATTGACACTCCTGTGCGCCGGGATCGTCTGGTACCTCACATATCGCGGGATCTCGATCTCCACCCGCACCGGCGTCGCGCTGGGCCTCATCGAGATCGCGATCATGGTCTTCGTGTCTGCGCTGCTGGTGATCAACGCGGGCAGCCGCAATACGCTCTCCGTGTTCATTCCCGGCGACGCCGGAATCCAGCCGGCCCTGCAAGGGATGGTCTTCTGCCTGCTCGCCTTCGTCGGCTTCGAGGCCGCCGCGCCGCTGGCCGAGGAGACCCGCGACCCGAAGCGCAACACCCGCCGGGCGATCGTCTGGTCGGCGATCCTGATCGGCCTCTTCTATGTCTTCTGCTATTACGCGGCGACCGTCTTCTTCGGCCCGGACAAGATGGCGGACTTCATCGGGGCCAACGAGGGCAATCCCTGGGGCGGCATGGCCGAGGATGTCCTGCCGGGCGTCGGCAGCCTGCTGGTCACGTTCGCGATCCTCAACAGTTGCCTCGCCAACGCGAACTCGGGTGCCAACGCATCAACGCGCTCGGTCTACGCTCTCGGGCGGTCGCGGCTGATCCCAGCGACCTTCGGAACGGTGCATCCGACCCATCGGACACCGGCCATGGCCATCCACCTCCAGGCGATCATCGGGATCATCATCGCCGTCGGCCTCAGCCTGTACCTCGGCAACCAGTATCCAAGTACTCCCGGACCCCTCAACACCTACTTCACGATCGGCTACGCGATCGGTCTCTCCTTCGCCGCGATGTATATGGCGGTCAACCTCGCGACCGTCGGCTACTTCTGGCGCGAGCAGCGTGCCGAGTTCAACTGGGTCAAGCACCTGATCGTGCCGGTCATCGGCTTCATCGCGATGATCCCGGCCTTCTTCGGGGCCCTCGGCGGGGTGACGCTGCCGATCCTCGATCTCACGCTGGCGCCGCTTGGCGAGCCGTACTCGTACATGCCCCCGCTCGTCGGCATCTGGATGCTGGTCGGCATCGTCATCGGGCTGTACTTCTGGACACGGCAGCGCGAGAAGCTGAACTCGGTGCGCGAGGCGATGGGCGAGACCGACGACGCGGCCGCGGTCACCCCTGCCTGACAAGGCCTGATCGACGGCTCGCGGGTCACCGCGAGCCGCCACACACCACGGAGGAGGCACGACCGTTGCTCCAGACGCCGACGATCCACGTCGCTCGCGAGGCGACGCACCTCGCCTGGGACCCGGCGATCCCACCGGTCGCCACGGTCTCGTCGGGCGACATCGTCGGGTTCGATTGCCTCGATGCGTCGAACGGGCAGCTGACCGCCGACTCGACAACCACCGACCTCGAGACGCTCGCCTTCGACCAGGTCGACCAGGTCAACGGCCCGGTCGAGGTGGCCGGCGCCGAGCCCGGCGATTCGCTCCAAATCGACATCCTCGAGCTGGCGCCGGCGAACTGGGGCTGGACGGCCAATATCCCGGGCTTCGGGCTGCTGGCCGACGACTTCCCCACCCCGTTCTACAAGGTCACCGCGGTACCGGGGGCGACCGGCCGGGCCGAGTTTTGGCCCGGGATCCACGTGCCTCTGGCGCCCTTCTGCGGCGAGATGGGCGTCGCACCGCTCATCGGGCCGCTGAGCACGATCCCGCCCGATCTCCACGGCGGCAACATGGACACACGGCATCTCGTGGCCGGCTCGACGCTGTACCTGCCCGTCTTCGTGGCCGGCGCCCGCTTCTCGATCGGCGACGGCCACGCGACACAGGGCGATGGTAAGTGTGCGGGACAGCGATCGAGACACCCATGCGGGCGACCGTCCGCCTCACCGTCCGCAAGGACGTCCACGTGTCCGGACCGGAGTTCCTCGCCGCACCCGACCCGAACGCGGAACTGCGCTCGGGGCGCCGCTACGCGACCGACGGCATCGGGCCGGATCTGCTTGGCGCCGCGCGCGATGCGCTTCGCCGGATGATCGACTGGCTCGGGCGCGAACACGGGCTCTCGGCGGTCGAGGCCTACCTGTTGTGCAGCGTGGCGATCGACCTGCGGATCAGCGAGATCGTCGACGTCCCGAACTTCGTCGTGACCGCGCATTGCCCGCTCGGGATGTTCGACTGAGTGGACCGGGCTCCCTACAACCCGCCCACCGACCTGTCGACGACTCCCTCCGCGGGAATCACAGCACGGGCGTCGGCTGGCAGGTCCGGCACCAGTAGGTCGTCCGTGGGATGTCTGTGCCTTGCTGGACGCTGGCGATCAGGGTCCCGCAGCGCGGGCACGGCCGGCCCGTGCGGCCGTAGACGGATCGCGAAGCGGGGCGGCGGCCAGTGGCGGCGGCGCTTGTGAGCAAGAGCCGGCGCGCCGTGCCGACGAGCCGGGCGAGTGTCTCGTCCTCGAGGGTGCCGACGGGGGCGAACGGCGAGACACGCTCGACCCAGAGGGTCTCGTTCTTCCAGATGTTCCCGATCCCGGCCAGCGCCCGCTGGTCGAGCAACGCCTCCGCGACGGACATCGCGGCCCGCGAGGGGTCGCGGAGCCGACGGATCGCCTGATCGGCATCGAAGTCTGGGGAGAGCAGGTCCGGCCCGAGCCGACCCAGGGACGGGTGAAGCGCCTCCGCGCGCACCTCGAGGAGCTCGACGACGGGGGCATCGAAGCAGACCGCGACTGCGCCCGGGACCTCGATCACGAGCCGAGCGCGGCCCGCCGGTCGTCGCCAGCGTTCTCCCGGCCGGTAGCGGTGCCACGATCCGTTCATCCGCAGGTGCGTCCGGATCTCGAGGCCGTTGTCGAAGCGGATCAGCAGGTTCTTGCCGAGCGACTCCACGCTCGTGATCTGGCGGCCGACGATCCGCGCCACCTGGGGCAGCGCGCCAGGACCAGCGGTCCGGGCCGCCGTGACGGTGCGGCCGACGAGGTACGGCCGGAGACCGGCCGCCGTCCGGAAGAGCGTGTCGCCTTCGGGCACTCAGGCGTGGCTGCGCTGGGGACGCAGGACGAGACCGCGGTAGCCGGCCACGAAGCCCGCGTCGAGGAGGAGCGGCCGAACCGGCGAGACCGCCACGTCCTCGCCGTCGATCTTGCGGATGACGAGCTCGCGGGTGCGGCCGTCGTCGACCAGCATCCGGAGGGCACGGGCCGCGGCGACCGCGACCGCCGGCTCGTCGGCGGCGGGGAGCGTCTGCACGGTGGCCCCGCCACGCTCGAGGTAGAGCGCCGCGACCCCGTCGATGAGCACGACATAGGCCCCGGCCGCGCGCTGGAGCGGACGGCGGTCGGTCTCCCCGCGCCTCGGCCACGGCAGTGCCGCGCCGTACGGATTCGCCGGATCCGCGGCGGCCAGGAGGTGGATCTCGCCCTCCGCGGTGCGTTCGGCGGGTTCGCGCACGGCACGCAGCCGGTCGAGCGCCCCGGCCAGCGCGAACTGGGCCGCTCCCAGGCCATCGACGAAATACCCGCGTCGGATCCGGCCGGTATCCTCCAACGCCCGCAGCACGGGGTAGACCGCGGCGAACCCGCCCTCGATCCCCTCGGTGGCGACGGCCTCGCGGGTCACCACGCCGTGCCGCTCGAGCAGGGCGAGGCTCTGGGCATGGAGTCGTTCCGTGGCTGTGGCCGGCGCGAGTTCCGGAGCCACCAGTGACCAGCGGCCGGCGGCCTCGGGCGGCCCGAGCGCAGTCAGCCGACCGCGGCCACCGTTCCGACGGGCGCCACTCCCCGTCCGCTTCCAGCGAAGGGCGCGCAGTGGGGCGAACGTGTCGTTGGTGACCTCGCCGGCCCACACCAGGTCCCACAGCGCATCGAGCACCTCGCGGTCCGAGTTGCCCCGTGCCGCCGTGAACAGCTCGCGGTAGAACGAGGCGCCGCGCATCGCCAGGTGGTCGCGCAGAGCGGTGTGCCGCGGCTCCATCGGCGATTCCGCGCCGTCCGGCGCTCCCACTGGGCGCAGGATCTCTCGACCGGGCCGCACGAGGGCGATCCGCCCGTCATCGCGGCCGAGGCTCCCCCGGCCGACCCAGGCAACCTCGCCGAGGGCCCCGAGCTCGTCGAGCCGGCGCGGCTGGTAGCCGGGGATCCGGGCGGGCAGGACGTCCCGTTCGAGGACGTACGCCGGGATCGGCAGGCCAGCGTGCTGGTCGACGACCTCGGCGAGCCGCTCGAGGGCCGCCGTCCCGCGCAACGGCGGGCGCCCGGCCCCGGCCCCCACCGCCGTGACCCCCTGCCACTCCGGCAGGAAGCGACCCAGGGCGGCCGGGTCGACCGGCTCGACCTCGCGCCGGAGGCGCGCCAGCGACCGGCGGCGCAGGAGCCGGAGGACCTCCGGGTCGCACCACTCGCGTTCTGCGCCACCCGGCCGAAACTCGCCACGCAACAGAGTGCCGGCGCCGAGCATCCGGTCGAGCGAGTCGCCGACGACCCCGATCGGCAGCCCCCAGCGCCGGGCAGGATCGGGCGTCAGGAACGGGCCGTGCGTCCGCGCATAGCGGGCGAGCAGTCCGTCGAGGGCCGCGGCCGCCGGCCCGAGGAACGCCGCGGGGACCCCGACCGGTGGCGCGATCCCGACGCCGTCGCGGTAGCGCGCCACGTCTTCGATCGCCAGCCAGCGGTCGTCGCCGGCGATCCGCGTGTGGACCGCGCGCCGGGCACTCTCCAGTTCGGCCAGCCACGGACCCGCGGCCGCCGCACCGTCCTCGGTCCGGGCCACCACCTCGTCCGTTGACAGGTCGCCGAGCCGGCGGAGCAGGTCGTGGACGCCATCGAGCGTCGTCGCGCGACGGTCGTCGGTCAGTGCCTGGAGGCTGAGCTCGAGGTCGGCCAGGGCGTCCGGATCGAGCAGCTCCCGCAGCTCCTCCTGCCCGAGCAGCTCGCGCAACAGGTCGCGGTCGAGAGTCAGGGCGCCGGCCCGCCGCTCGGCCATCGGCGTGTCGCCGTCGTACATGTAGGCGGCGACGTAATCGAACATCAGGCTGCTCGCGAACGGCGAGGCCCGCTGAGTCTCGACGCCGTGGACCGCGATCTCGCGGCGCGCGACGGCGGCCAGGATCTCGCGCAGGCCGGGCAGGTCGAAGACGTCGGAGAGGCACTCGCGGTAGGTCTCGACCAGGATCGGGAACGAGCCGTAGCGCGAGGCGACCGCGAGCAGGTCGGCGGCCCGCTGGCGCTGCTGCCAGAGCGGCGTCCGTGTCCCA
>JANMBS010000443.1:0-1607 GCA_031360525.1 Thermomicrobiales bacterium | reverse complement strand
CTTGCCGATCTCGCCCACCCCGCCGAGCGGGATGATGCGGAGCGGCTGGTCGTTGTTGGTCGAGGGCATTGGTGTCCTTGGCATGTCAGAATAGGGTCAGTTGGGGGGTGGCATCGTCTGTGGCCGGTGCCGACGAGGCAGGTTCGGGGTCGAGGATCGTGCTCGCGGGGGATCCCACCGCCGCGGCCGCGGGTCCGGTGGGCGCAGGCGCAGGTTCGGCGAGCGTCGCATCGGGCGGCACGGCGAGGAGTGCGACCGCGGGCCGTCCAGGGGCTCCCTCGCGTCGCCGACGCGAGTCGGTGAGCGCGGCCGGGACCGCTGCGACGTCGGCGTAGGACTCCCGCTCGATGGCCGGCGTACGGAGCGCGGCAGCCGGGTGGTACATGGCAAACACGAGCGCCGAACTCGCCCCGGTCGCCGGGTCGACCGGCCGGACCGTGCCGTGTGCCTGGGAGATCCGAGCGCCCGGCATGAACGTCCCCATCGAGAAGCGTCCGAGCGTGACGACCACGGCCGGATCGAGCACCTCGAGCTGCCGCCGCAGGTAGGGCGCACAGGCGGCGATCTCATCGGGCTGCGGGTCGCGGTTGTCGGGTGGGCGGCATTTCACCACGTTGGTGATGAAGACGTCCTCGCGGTGCCAGCCGATCGACGCCAGCAGCTTCACCAGGAGGTCGCCGGCACGGCCGATGAACGGCCGGCCCTCGCGATCCTCGTTGAAGCCCGGGCCTTCGCCTACGAAGACGACCTCGGTGTCGGGGTCGCCCTCACCCGGGACGGCCTTGGTCCGCGTCTGGTGGAGACGGCAGCTCGTGCAGACGCTGACCTCGGCGGCGATCTCCTCGAGCGCCGTCCGGCGCTCGACGTCGGTCACGCCGTGGCCTCTGGCAAGCCCGCGAACGGCATAGCGCCGCGGGTGGCTGCCGGTTGAATCCAGTCCCGTTCGCGCAGGATCTCGGCGAGCTCGACCGCATTCGTCGCAGCGCCCTTGCGTAGATTGTCCGAGACAACCCAGAAAGCGAGGCCACGATCGTCCGCGATCGAGATATCGCGTCGGACGCGCCCCACGAAGATCTCGTCGCGGCCGGCCGCTTCGGTCGCCAGCGGGTAGTCGTGGTTGGCCGGATCGTCCTGGACGACGACGCCCGGGACGGCGGCGAACAGCTCACGCGCTCGTTCCGGCGTGATCGGCTCGCGCGTCTCGACGTGGACCGCCTCCGAGTGGCTGACGAAGACCGGGATCCGCACAGCGGTGCACGTGATCCGCAGGTCCGGAAGGTGGAGGATCTTGCGGTTCTCGGTGACGACCTTCCATTCCTCCCTGGTGTAGCCGTTCGGCAGGAAGACGTCGATCTCGGGTAGCGCGTTGAACGCGATCGGGTGCGGGTAGACGTTTGCGACCGGCACCTCGCCGGTCACGTGGGCGCGGATCTGGCCCTCGAGCTCGGCCAGGGCGTCCGCGCCCGTTCCCGAGACGGACTGGTAGGTGTCGACCACCACCCGCTCGAGGGCCACCGTGTCGCGCAGCGCCATGAGGTCCGGGGCGAGCTGCTTCGTCGAGCAGTTCGGGTTGGCCAAGATACCCGGATGACCCTGGAGGTCCTCCG
>JANMBS010000255.1:0-2461 GCA_031360525.1 Thermomicrobiales bacterium | reverse complement strand
GGATCACGGGGTTCGCCAGCTATGTGGTCGACCCCAGCGACCCGTTCCCCGACGGCTACACGGTCGGCGACATCTGGTAACCGCTACGGCGCCGATCAGAGTGGCCACTGACGTCGGTTCGGTTCGCTCCTATCGGCTCGTGGCGCTCCGCAGGCCGTGGACGACCCTGGTCACCCGCGACGGCTCCGGCACCGCGACCCCCGTCACAGGATCAACCCCGGCCCGCGCATACAGGTAGACCCCGACCGCCGAGGCCGCGGCGCACAGCAGAAGCCCGGCCGTGACGTCGACGATGCCCAGCTGGAGCAGGATGCTCATCGCGAAGGCGGCGGCGATCCCGCGCGCCCCGGTGATCGCGTTCCAGCCGGCCATCGCGGCCGACCGTGACGCCAGCGAGGTGTGATCGCTCACGACGGAGGCGATCCCGACATCGATCGACGCGCCGCCGGCCCCGGCCGCGACCGCCGCGATCCACAGGACCGTGACGTCCGGCGCGAGGGCATACGCGACGAGCGCCGCAAGACCGAGCCCGCTGCCAAGGCGCATCGCCACCAGCGGACCGAACCGGTCGGAGACGGCGCCCCACAGCAGGAACGAGAAGGTCGTCGCCGCCGCGGTCAGGATTCCGATGATGCCGACATCCGAGAGCGACAGGTCGAGCCGGTCGACGTTCACGATCGCGTAGAGGGGCAGGGCCGCGATCATCCCGCCGCCATAGAAGCCCTGGGCCAGGGCGATCCGGGTGAGGACCGGGCTGGTGCGCAGGGCCCGGAACGAGTCACGCGGCGAGAACGAGGGTGGACGTTCCGTGTCGGGCGAGCGCAGGCCCGCGTATGCGAGCGCGCAGCCGAGCCCGACCAATCCGGCCAGAGCGACCGCGGTCTCGCCACCGATCCGGTCGGCGAGCAAGCCGCCGGTCAGTGCAGCGATCGCCGCCGCGGCCGCTCGGCCCGAGCCCAGGAAGCCCACGACGCGGCCGAGGATCCGGGGTGGGTACATCGTTCCCCACAGACGCAGGTAGTACGGACCGCTGAGCGACAGGCTGAGCCAGAACACGATCGAGACCGCGATCATCACGGGCGCGCTCGCGAAGACCGCGAGGACCAGCAGCGAGCCGGCCCCCGCGGCACGGATGAGCGCGAGCTGCTGGCGTGACCGAGGGCCGACCTGCCCCGCGAAGGCACCGAGCAGGTTCGCGATGAACGGGGCGGCGGCGAGCGCGGCCAGCCCGATCGGCTCGAGGCCGCCGCGTCGGGCGATCGTCGGCAGCAGGGTCGTGACGAGGGCGACGGTCACGCCGACCCCGATCGACGCCACCGAGTCGAGGGCGAGGTTGCGCCCGACCGCGCGCTGGCTCTGCGTCGTCGAGAACATGGCCGGCCGGATCACGAGCACCTCGAAGCAGCCCGTCCGGCCTGCGAGGTGAGCTGTCGGGCTCGGCGTTGGGTTCGCCGTCGCGTTCGTCGCGATTAGCCCCGATGGGATGGTGGGTCCCCCGTCCTCCGTGGAGGTTCGGCCATCTCGTACGGTAGCAACCCCGGCGCTTCGTTGGCGATGGCCCGTTCGTCCGGGTCGCGGGGCGACCGTTCGGACCGCCGTGGCAAGGGGACCGCGGTCAGGGCGTCGTCAGGCGGCCGGAAACGTCGAGGATCGACGGCCAGGCGGGGTCGGGTTCGATGAGCCGATCGGCTGTCTCGCCGTGGACCTTCGCCCACGCCGTGAAGCACCGATGGGTGATACCATCCCGCGTCCGAGCCGGTTCTCGGAACCTGTGGGGATGTGTGGTTTCGACAGGGCCTGGTTACCGGAGAACGCGAGCCGAGGACGCCACTGGGCCTCGTTAATCAGGTGGCAAAAAGAAGTACCTGGCAACCGCCAGTCGACTCTCGCTCTCGCTGCTTAGGCAGTAGAGTGAGCGTGGAAGCTGCCTCCGCCTCGCGGGTAGTGGAAGCGTCATGCAGCGAGGCTGCGACCCGGACCAGCGTCACGTAGTCCGGAGTCAAGCCCGATCTAGGGGCACGCGACTGGACCGCCCGGCAGAGTGCCGATGCCCGTTCGGGCGGTCGACGACAAACCATCGGACACGCTCGTAGTGGTCTCCGGAGAAGGGTTCTGGACGGGGAGTTCGACTCTCCCCCATCTCCACCAATCCCTCGGCGCGGGCTCAGTCGGCCTCGCGCGAGAAGGTCGTGCGCAGGTCCTGGGTCGTGTTGGTCGCCGCCGCGCGATAGCCGGACTCGATGATGTCGACGACGTGCCGGGCGTGCTCCGCGGTCACCGGCGAGGGTCGGTCGTCCCGAGCATGGGCCGATCCCTGACAGGGCCGCCTCAGCCAAGGCCCCGGTCAGGGCGCCGGGGTCGGCGCTGGGACCGTCGGGACCGTCGGGGCGGCAGCCTCGCCGATGAGCACGACGCCTGTCACGCGCGCGTAGCTCGAGTAGTACGTGACCTTGCGGATGAC
>JANMBS010000414.1:0-1932 GCA_031360525.1 Thermomicrobiales bacterium | reverse complement strand
AGCCGGTTGCGCATCTTGACGTGGACCCGGAACTCGCCCTCGTCGGTCCGGGCCGCGACCTCGTCGGGGAGTCGGATGTCGCGCTGCGAGTAGGGAGAGTGCTCGAGGAGCTGGCCGTAGTCGTTGCGGTAGCGCTTGGGCGGCTCGATCTCCGACGGGCACTCGAGGTAGAGCATCCGCTGGTCACTCCTCTGGTCGGGTGCCAGGCGCCAGGTCGTCCCGATCGGGATCACGAGGTAGTCGCCCGGGCCGTAGCGGATCGGCCCGAAGTTGGTGTCGAGGAGGCCCCCGCCCTCGTGGACGTAGAGCATCTCGTCGGCCTCGCCGTTCCGGTAGAAGACGGTCTCGGGCATCGGTTCGGCGGGGCGGACGACGCCCATCACGACGTCGTTGTTGAAGAACAGCGGGATCCGCCCGGTCACCGCGTCGCCGCGCGGCTCGATCCCGGCCGCGTCGATCAGCCGATGGTGGTGATAGCCGTCGTCGGCTTCCTCGAGGGTCATCGTCGAGACCGGCTCGATCCGGTGGGTCCGCGTCGGCGGGGTGACGTGGTAGAGCAGCGAGCTGCGGCCGGTGAATCCCTCCACGCCGAACAGTTCCTCGGCGTAGAGCGAGCCGTCGGGGGCCCGGTGCTGGGTGTGGCGCTTGGGCGGGATGCTGCCGCGGGCCGCGTAGTACATGGGCGACTGGCCTCCTGGAGTCCGAGGAGGCCAGTCTAGGTCGTGAACCGACGAGTCATGGGCCTGACGACGAGGTCTCGATCCACCATCGCCTGGCGCGAACGTTCAGTCCCGGCCGACGACCTCGCTCCGGCGTTCGAGCAGGACGACGTCCCGCCATCGTCCCGACGCGTCCTGGCCGAGCCGATGCTGCATCCCGATCACGCGGAAACCGACGCGCTGGTGGAGGGCGAGACTCCTCCCGTTCTCGGCCAGCACACCCGCCAGGAGGGTCCAGTAGCCGGCCGCCTCGGACGCGCCGATGAGCGCTTCGAGGAGGCTCCGGCCGACGCCGCGACCGCGGGCGGCCTCCGCCACGTAGACGCTCTCCCACGCGACGCCGCTGTAGACCTTCCGTCCGGAATATCCGCCGAGCGCGGTCCAGCCGATGACGCCGTCGGACGCGGAGCGGGCCACCAGCCGGCATTCGACCGGATGCGACCGGTCGAAGTGTCCCCAGTCGGGCGCCTCTCGCTCCAGCGTCGCGTCGCCGGTGGCGATGCCCTCCGCGTAGATACGTCGGACGTCGGGCCAGTCGGCGGCAGTCAGTGGCTCGATGGTGACGCCCGCGTCTCGGGAGGGCACGATGCTGGCCTCCATTGGGGGAGGCCAGCATTCTACGAGCGCGAAGCGACCACGACCGCGTTCAGTCGATCGCGGCGGCGGTATCGAGCGTGACCGACGCCAGGAGGGCGTCGAAGCAGCTGGGCAACCTGGCGTTCAGGCTGGGCGCGCGACGATCGGCGTCCGGAGCGCCCCCAGGCGCTCGACCCGCAGCACGACCTCGTCGCCTGGTTCGAGATAGCGGCCTAGCGTGGCGTCACGCACCTCGAGCAGGCAACCCGTCCCGACCGTCCCGCTGCCGATCAGGTCGCCCGGTCGGAGATGGACGTCAGCCGAGGCGCGGGCGAGCATCTCGCCGAACGAGAACTGCGCGTCCGACCAGCGGCCGCGGCTCGTTTCGGTGCCGTTGACCTCGGCGGTCATGGCGAGGTCGTAGCCGCTTCCGGAGCGGACGTCGGCCAGTTCGTCCGGGGTCACGAGCCATGGCCCAAAGGAGCTTGCGAAGTCTTTGCCCTTGGCCGGACCCAACGTGCCTTGCATTTCGGCAAACTGCGTGTCGCGTGCCGAGAAGTCGTTGAAGATGCAGTAGCCGAAAATGTAGTCGCCCGCATCGGCCACGGCAATGTTCTTACCTTTCTTGCCGGTGACG
>JANMBS010000380.1:0-1536 GCA_031360525.1 Thermomicrobiales bacterium | reverse complement strand
GCTGATCACGTCGGATGCCCGCCTGGCGCGCGCCTGCGATGGTGTCGCAAAGGTGCGTTTGGTCTAGACCCGCCCCGTCGCCGGAGTACGCGGTGCGCTACGGGCTCAGCGGGATGGGGTCGATGGTCTCGTCGACGTATGGGATCGGGTCGCCATCCGCGTCGACCATCGGGACCGCGATGTCCGGCGCGCCGGGCGAGACACTGTCGGGTGCGTCGACGGAAGGCATCGCGTCGTCGCATTGCGCGGTCGCGTCATGCTGGTCGCTGCCGGGGCAGTCGTCGGCCAGGGCGCGCGACGGCGAAGCGCCGGTCGCACCGAGCGCGAGGATGATCGCAAGGGTCAGGTGCCGGATCTTCATCGAGGGGTCAATGTGCGCGACGCGCCTGGGTCGGGCCATCCCCCGATCGGCGGAATGGACCGCGCTCTAAGAGCTAGTCGTTCTCGTCGTTGTTGTCGTCGTTGTCGCCCTGCATCTCAGATCCACCGGTCTGCATCTCGCCGCTCTCGTTGACGGCCTGCGGGTCCATGGACTGACCGGTCTGGCTGTTCTCCGCGTCGCTCGCATCGGAGTCATCGCTGTCGCAGGCAGTGTCGACGAAGTCGCCCTGCTGGTCGCCATCGACGCCGCACTCATCCAGGGCGCTGATCGCCGTGCTGGAGTGGGTGACGCCTGCCGCAGCGGCGGCCGAGGCACCAAAGATGAGGCCTGTCGCGAGGAAGAGGGCGAGCGGTGATGTCTTCATATCAGGCATAACGATGCCGGAGGCCAGGCAATATGGGCATCCCCCAAGCGGGAAGCGGGGTCCTGGTACTCCCTAATGCGCCAGGGCGGGCGGGGCCTTCATCGGCGCCACGAGCAGGAAGTTGTCGACGAGCTCGTCGCTCTCCGGAGAGACATAGGACTCGATCTCGCCGGTGTCGGCGTCGTGCGCGATCAGCGGATCGACCGGGATCTTCGCCATGAGCGGCGCGTTCGCGGCGATCACGAGCTTGAGCCCTGCGACGGGCCGAAGAGCTCCAGGTGCTGGCCGTCGGGCAGCTTCACGTCTGTCCTGAAGCCCTTCTGCTCGGCTGTGCCCGGCGGCACGCCCTTCGCGTCAAGTCGGCGCGGCGCCCGCCGCGGGAAGGCTCTCGGGAAGCTTGCCGGTGTCGGCGAAGCGGTCGCGCCCCGAGGAGACCGACCATCCGGGGTGTTGACGCCCGGCTCACGACTCCGGCCGAGTATGGGGAGCGGCTACCGTTCGGGTACGAGGTGTGCGCCAGCCTCCATCAGTCTTGTTGCTGCGGCTAGCAGCGAGATCCTCCATGGCGCCACCGGTCTGTCCGAGCCTGGGGAGGATGGTGTGCCCGCATTTGGGCGCCGCCGCGTTTTGTCACCTATTGCAGGCGCATCGTTCACAACGGTCTGCGTTCAGAAATCCGGCGCTTCTAGTCGCGGCTCCAATCTGGAAGTCTGACGATGCTTCGTGCCCGGTCGACGGCGGCTCACTGCCATTACGCGGGTGCTGGACGCTGGCTAATAGTGCCGTCCCT
>JANMBS010000378.1:0-5385 GCA_031360525.1 Thermomicrobiales bacterium | reverse complement strand
CCGACAGCCTGGCCAGCAGGGGTTCCTCACTCTCGACGCCGGCGAGCGCGCCCGCGACCCGCATCGCGCGGCGGACCTCGGGTCGAGCGAAGAACCGCTCGCCACGGACGTGGAATGGGATTCCGGCGGCCCCGAGGGCGTCCTCGATCGCCGGGAGCTGGGCGTTCGTTCGGACGAAGATCGCCATCGCGCCATGCGCGGTCCCGTTCCGCCCGAGCGCCCGGATCGCCTCGGTCATCCCGGCCGATTCTGCCTCGTCGGTCGGGAAGCCGCCGATCTCGGGGGCCGGCCCCGACGGGAGACTCGGCACCAGGCGTTTCGGTGGCCGCGGCGCGACACCAGGCAGGCGTTCGTCAACGGCCACCCGGCCTGCCGCAAGGACGCGGTTGGCCAGGGCGAGGACCTCGGGCGTCGAGCGGTAGTTCGTCTCGAGCCGGACGACACGCGCAGCCGGATACCTGGCTTCGAAGCCGATGAGGTCGTCGCTGCTGGCGCCGGTGAACGTGTAGATGGTCTGGTCCTCGTCGCCGACGACCGCGAGGTCCTCGCGAGCTCCCAGCCACGCGTCGAGAAGCGCGGCCTGGAGGGGATTGGTGTCCTGGTACTCATCGACCGAGAACCAGCGGTATCGGTCGCGCACCTCGGCCGCGATCGTGGCGTCGGCCTCGATCAGCCCGATCGTCAGCTCCAGCATGTCCTCGAAGTCGATCCGACCGGCACGCTCCTTGGCGGTCTCGTAGCGGCGGTATAGGGCTGCCATCAGATCGGGTGGCAACGAGGCGTCTCGCTCGTCGGCGATCGCCCGCATCTCATAGTCGCTCGGTCGGATCCGGCGCGCCTTGGCCCATTCGATCTCGCCCGCCAGGTCTCGGACTGCAAGGTATCGATAGCCGCCTGGCAGCCCGGCCGCGAGTGGCGCCAGGATCGGGACCTTGGATTCAAGGATCGACGGCGGGTCGCTGCCGTGGACACGCGGCCAGAAGTGGCGGAGCTGGCGGAGCGCGGCGGCGTGGAAGGTGGAGGCGGCCACGCCCGGCTGGCCGAGCGCGGCGAGCCGCGCGCGCAACTCGCCGGCGGCCTTGTCGGTGAACGTCACGACCAGCACGTCGCGTGGCCGGACCACGCCCGTCGCGAGTGCGTAGGCGACCCGCCGCGAGATCACCCGGGTCTTGCCGCTCCCCGCGCCGGCGAGGATGCATAGCGGGCCGGAGGTGATCGCCACCGCCTCACGTTGGGCCGGATCGAGGTCGGCCAGGAGGGCGTCAGGGTCACGGTCAGGCACCTCGCCATCGTAGCCCGGAGCGGTTCACCGGCGGTTATCGCGGGCTCCGGCACCGGCCGTGGATTGTGATTCATACCTCCGCCACACACCGTGCCGCCCGAGCGCTACCCTCGCCCGATGGAACTGCGCGGCCGCCACGTGACCCTCCGCCCGCCAACCCTTGCGGACGCCCCGGCGCTTGCGGCGATCCTGGCCGAGCCCGCGGTGGCCCGCTGGTGGGGCACTTTCGACCTGGACCGCGTGGTGGCCGAACTCGTCGAGGGCGATCCCGAGGAGCACCCCTTCGTCATCGAGCACGGCGGCGAGATCGTCGGCTTTATCCAGGCGGTCGAGGAGGACGAGGCCGACTTCCGCCACGCCGGCATCGACCTCTTCCTGCGGACCGACGCCCAGGGTCGCGGGCTCGGGCCCGACGCGATCCGGACGCTCGCGATCGAGCTCATCGACGGACGCGGCCATCACCGACTGACGATCGACCCGGCGGCCGACAACGTGCGGGCGACCGCCGCCTACGCGAAGCTCGGGTTCCGGCCGGTCGGGGTCATGCGGCGCTACCAACGAATGACCGATGGACGCTGGGTCGACGCCCTGCTGATGGACCTGCTGGCCGACGAACTCGTGCGCTGACGCTCGTACACCGTGCTGAATCGGGCTTGTCAGGTGTCTCCGGGCCGCTAGGATGGGTACGGACCCGAGGGCGGCGGGACGCATCCGACCCGGAATCGTCGAGGGAGGCATTGCCCACATGACTGATCCAACTACGGATCCTACTTCGCAGCCAAGCGTTCCGTCTGGGGAGCCGGCCACGACGTGGACTCCGCCGCCGAGGACTCCCGGTGCGTCCGAGGTGGTCTATGCCGACGTCCCGAACCGCGCGATCGCCTACATCATCGACGCGATCATCATCGGGATCATCGGCGCGATCATCAGCAGCGTCCTTGGCTCGGCGGGCCTCTCGCCCGTCACGGTCGACTCGGAGACCCTCGCCGTCTCGATCAATATCGTCGGGGTCATCGTCTCGTCGATCCTCGGCATCGTCATCAGTGCGGCGTACTTCGTCTACACGTGGACGAGCATGCGGGCGACGATCGGGATGCGGATCCTGGGTATGCAGATCGGAAACGCTGGTGACGGCAACGCCCTGACCATGAACCAGGCTTTGCGACGCTGGCTGGTCATCGCCGCGCCCAGCATCCTCGCCCAAGTCCTGTTCGTCCTCCCGCTGATCGGCTTCATCGTCAGCCTGGCGTCTATCGCGTGGTTCATCTTCCTCGTCTACACGACGGCGAAGAGCCCGACCAAGCAGGGCTATCACGACGTTTTCGCCCACACGCAGGTCGTCAAGGCGGCACGCAGCGCGGCCTGACACAGCCCACTTTCACGATCGCCCCCGGGATCACCCGGGGGCGATACCTTGTCCATCTCGGCCGATCAGAATGGCGGCCAGGGGATCGCCGGCCAGTCCGGCGACGGGAATGGGAAGCACCCGCTGGCCAGGAGCGCCTCGGTCCGGCGCGCGGTGGCTCGCACCTCGGCTCGTGATAGCAGGCCGGCCAGTGCCTCGCCGAGGTCCTCCTCCAGGGCGTCGCGGACCCGCTCGATCCCGTCGATCTCGTCGGCCGTGAGCGGCTGACCGCGCCAGCCCCACAGAACGGTCCGCAGCTTCGGCGTCGGCGAGAAGGTCACCCCGTGGTCGACGCCGTAGATGTGCCGGCCGCCGTCGACCGGCAGGATGTGGCCACCTTTCCGATCGGTGTTGTTCATGATCGAGTCGAGGACCGCCATCCGGCGCAGGCGCGGATCGTCTCCGACGACCATCGCCACCAGGTCGACCGCCGGGTCCGCATCGATGAACGCCTGGACCATCCCCTCGCCGAAGGGCCCGTCGCGCAGGATCGTCGGCGGGACGATGCCCCAGCCGGTCGCCTCCGAGACGTGCCAGGCGGCCACCTCGCGGCGGGCCAGGGTACCGTCGGGGAAATCGTCGAGCGGTCGCTCGCCGAGGGTGGGCTTGTAGATCGCGTCGATCACGAACAGCGGCTCAGGATCGGGGCAATCCCGCGTCACGGTCACCAGCATCGCGTTGTTCGACGACGTGACGATGCGCCCCACGATGGCGATCTCGCCGTCGCGCAGCGCCTCGAGTGTCGCCCCGCGGTCGATCACGGATCGCGATCGACTAGTTGACGTACTGGCCGTTGCGACGCGGGCAGATGTGCCCCTGCGGATCGAGTGGCGTGCCGCACAGCGGGCACGGCGGCCGCCCGGCGCCGACGATCCGCGTCGCGCGTGCCACGAACGAGCGGGCGGCGTCGGCCGTCATGCGCACGCGCAGGAGGTCGGGGCCGTCCTCGTCTTCGTCGTCATCCTCGTCGGGATCGATCTCCTCGCCGTCCTCGGACTGGGCCCGCGCCTCGACCAGCACCCGTTCTGCGTCGCCATCCCAGCCGAGCGTCAGCGAGCCGGCCCGGAACGCCTCGTTGAGGGGCTCATCGAGCGGCCCGATGTCGACATCGGCGGACGATGCGCGCTCGGCGGCCTCCGCCGCCTCGATCCCGCGCCGCTCGAGCTCGGACAGGGGCTCGCCCAGCCGGTCGGCGAGGACCGCGACCTGGACCTTCTCGAGGGCCACGCTGACGACCCGCGGGCCGTCACGCGCCTGGAGGAAGAACGTCCGATCACCCGGGCGGCCGACAGTGCCGGCGACGAAACGTTCGGGCGGGTCGAAGAGGTAGCGGCGTCGAGGCATGACCGGACTCTATACCGATTCGCCGTAAGGCCGCGGAGGGCTGCGGGCGCCGAGAAATAAGGGACTGGGCGGGCATCGGATACGCAGAACGGTCGATGTGCCGAGGGCCACCTTGGACCGAGGATCTTCCTGTCGATCCGAGCCTACGGAGCGGTCGATCGAGAAGGAAGGTCTGGGAACGAGATGACGAAGTACGAGCGGCGACGGTTCTTCGAGCGGCTGGTCCAGCTTCGCGCGCTGTATCGAATGCGCGGCATTGACGACTCCCACGCAGGGATGCCGATCGACGAGGCGATCGCATACGGCGAGCGCCTATTGTCGAACGCGGTTTCCCTCGCCGAGGTCGTCGGTTCGGAGCGCGTCAGCCGACGTTGACCGAGATGGTGTGCCAGCCGCGCGCGCCGTCCGGTGCAGGCGGCGAGGGCTGCTCGTCCTGGACAGCGCCGCTGCCGTCCGTGGCGCGGACCATGATCTGGTGCTGTCCGGGGTCCGCCGCCCAGTCGGTGACCCACTGGACCCAGGTCGTGTTCGAGATCGGCGCTGACAGGCGAGCGTCACGCCAGACGCCGTCGACGGCGACTTCGACCCTGGAGATGCCCCGGTCCGGCGCCCAGGCGAGCCCCGCGATCGCGACCTGCCCGGCGGCCACGCCACCACGCGGTGTGTCGATGCGCGACTGGGTCAGGATCGGCCCGGCCTTGGACCACCCCAGCGGGATCCAGTACCCGTTGAACGCCTCGAGGGTCGTCAGCTCGAGTTCCGTGAGCCACTTCGTGGCCGACACGTAGCCGTACAACCCAGGCACGATGAGCCGGGCCGGGTAGCCGTGGATCCGCGGCAGCGGCTCGTCATTCATCTTGAACGCGATCATCGGCTCACGCGCCGGGTCCATCACCCAGGCCGTCGGCATCCCCGCCGTCCAGCCGTCGACGGAACGGCCGACCAGCTGTGTCGCGGCTGTCTGGACGCCGGCGATGTCGAGCACATCGCGCAAGCGGACGCCGGTCCACTTGGCGTTGCCCACGAGCTTGCCACCGACCTCGTTGCTGACACAGGCGATGGTCACGTACTGCTCGACCATGGGCAGGGCGACGAGCTGCTCCCAGGTCAGGATCGTCTCGCGGTCGACCAGGCCATGGATGCGCAGTGTCCAGCCGGTCGTTGACACGTTCGGGGTGAGGAGGGCCGTGTCGATGCGATAGAACCGCTCGGTGGGGACGACGATCGGGGTGAGACCGCCGACAGTCGACGACAGGTCCGCCTCCGGCGTCAGCGCTGGGACCGTGACCGACGCCGGCGGCACGCCCGGTCCGTCGCCGACCGGCGCGCTGCGACCCGATTCGAGCAGGTTCCG
>JANMBS010000345.1:0-3512 GCA_031360525.1 Thermomicrobiales bacterium | reverse complement strand
CGAAGGCGGGGTCGACCGCGATGAGATCCGCCTCCTTGCCCGCCTCCAACGATCCGATCCGATCCTCCAGTCCGAGGACACGTGACCCCTCCAGCGTCCCCATCCGCAGCCAGTCGAGCGGATCGAGGACGTCGCCCGCCTCGTCGGTCAGCGACCGGCGCGCCATCTGGGCGTAAGCGGCAACCCGCATGACTGAGAAGATCGAGGGGTCCGGTCCACCCGAGACGTCTGACCCGAGCGCGACGGCGAGCCCGGCCCCCAGGTAGCGGTCGAGCGGCATCACCCCGGCGCCGATGAACAGGTTCGAGGCTGGACAATGCGCGATCCGCGTCCCAGTCTCCACCAGCCTGCCGAGCTCCCGGTCGGAGAGGTGGATGGCGTGGGCCAGGACGGTCCTCTCCCCCAGCCCGCCGGCACGGTCGTAGACATCGACGTAGTCGCGAGCCTCGGGGAACAGCCGCTGGACCTCGGCGATCTCGCCCGGGTCTTCCGACACGTGGGTCTGCCACCAGGTACCGGTCGCGCGGGCGAGAGACGCCGATTCGCGCAGCATCTCGGCGGAGCACGAAATGGCGAACCGCGGCGTTACCGCGTAGCCGAGGCGGCCATCGTCGGCGCCGTGCCAGCGGGCGATCAGGTCTGCCGATTCACGCAGGGAGCGCTCGAGGATGGCCGACTGCTCGATGACCGGGTCGTAGGTGCCGCGATCCATCATGACCTTGCCCAGGATCGCCCTGATTCCGTGCCGCTCTGCGGCCCTGAACGTGGCGTCCATGGCGGCCGCGTAGACGGTGCCGTAGCCCAGGATCGTCGTCGTGCCGGCGGCCGCGAACGCCTCGAAGATGGCCGGGGCGAGCCGCTCGGCGACTGCCGGGTCCGACCACGACCGCTCGGTCGGGAAGGTGACACGGTCGAGCCAGGTCAACAGATCGAGGGCGAAGCCCAGGCCGGCGTTGGGCAGCTGGGGCAGGTGCGCGTGCGTGTCGACCATGCCCGGGAGGACGACCCACGGCCGCAGGTCGCGTGCGCCGGCGACCACGTCGGGCGGGCCGTCCGCGGCGGCGCCCACCGAGACGATCCGACCGGTCTCGTCGACCACGAGCAGTCCGTCCGGCTCGTGCTGCGTCCCGCCGGCGGCGAGCGGCGTCAGGAGCCGAGCGCGGATCGCGAACGGCGCGGCTTTCGGCAGATCCACGGCGTCAGGCTAGCAGGGCATTGACGCCACACCACAGGCGTGCCGCGCGGGCGAGTGCGCCGCCCTCGCGGCGCGTCGTTTAGCGCTTTTTGCCGCGGACTTCGAAAAGGTGGGCGGTCCACTCGGAACCGCCGCGGTCGAGCGTCGCCGAGCTGCCGTGCCAACCGCAGGTGCAGGTGATCGTTTGCGCCTGGTGCTTGTACTCGTCGATGACGTGCTTGAAGGGCTCGACGGTCGTCGGAGACTTGACGGGCGGGCGACTGTTCACTCGGACTCCTGCGCGTTACGACTCTGCACGCGGGACGCGGGCGGGGGACGACCGATCTTACCCGATTTTGCGCTTTTCCGCCACTCGGGGCGGGCGTGGAGCGTGCCCCGAGGCCCCCACGAGCGGCCTCAACCGCCGGCCGGGAGCAAGTCCTCGCGAAGCAGTTGGTCGGTCGTGACGGGCGCCTTGGTGAGCCCGAGCGACTCCAGGAACGTGATCGACTTCTCCCACCCGGCGCGATCGATCGCCCCGAGACCGTGCGCGGCCTGGACCGGACCGTTCCAGGTGGCGATGGTGGCTGCCAGCAGGGCGGCCTGGGTCTCCTTGTCCTTCGCCAGTTCGGGGACGGCCTTGATCGCCGCATCGAGCCCGACCGTCGGGTCCGCCTTGATCTCCTCCATCGCCTGGAGGGTGGCGGTGACGAAGGCTGCGACCGTGTCGTGCTGGTCATCGAGCGTCGCCGTCCCGGCGACGAGACCCGGCCCGGGCAGCGGCGTGATCGCATCGATCGTCAGGATCGACGCCTTCTGACCGTGGAGTTCGAGCTGGACCGGCTCGTTGTTGGCGAACCCGGTCGCGGCGTCGACGGCGCCGAGCTCGACCGCGACCTCCTGGGTGAATTCGGGGTACTCGACGATCTCGATGTCGGCGGTCGTCAGGCCGGCCGAGGCGAGGAGGGCCTGGAGCATGATCCAGCCAGACCCGTAGCGGCCGGGGATGCCGACCTTCTTGCCCTTCAGGTCGGCTGCCTTGGTGATCCCGGAGGAGGCCTTGGCGAAGACGATGTTGGGGAACTTGCCGTAGATCGTGGCGATGTATGCGACCGGGATGCCGTTGCTGACCGCCGGGATGACGCTCGTCCCATCGCCGATGCCGACATCGATCGAGCCCTGGCCGACGAGCGTGATGAGGTCCGGATCGATCTTGTTCTGGAACTCGACCTCGAGGCCGGCATCGGCGTAGTAGCCGTTCTGCTGGGCGAGGTAGAACTGGGCGAACTGGACGCTCGGGATGTATCCCAGGCCGACGACGAGCCTGGTCGGCGTCACGCTCGGTTCGGCGGTCTCGCCCGGGGCCAGCGACCCGGTCGGCGGGTTCGATGGCGGGACGGCAGACCCACCTCCACCGCCACAACCGGCGACGATGGCGACGACGATGGTGGCGACGGCTGCGAGCCGGATCGGGCGCTGGCTGGGAAGGGCTGGGAACACGAGGACCTCCGATCGAGCGGGCTGGTTCACCTGGCGCCGACGAGCCTGCGCTCGGCGGCCACGACGGCGAGATAGAGGGTGATCCCGACCAGGGCGATGGTCAGCAGCGTGGCGAACATCAGCGGGATGTCGAACAGCGAGCCACGGGCGAGGTTGATGAGAACGGCCAGGCCGCTGTTGGCCCCGGCCCATTCGCCAACGACGGCGCCGACGACCGCGAGGGTCACGCCGACACGCAGCCCGCCGAAGATGCTCGGGAGGGCGGCCGGGACCTCGAGGGTGGTCAGGATCTGTCGCGGGGTCGCGCGGAGGCTGCGCCCGAGCTCGAGAAGGCGGGCATCGACGGTTCGGATGCCGACCATCGTCGCGATGGCGACCGGAAAGAAGACGATCAGCGAGCAGATGACGGCTTTGCTGAGCAGTCCGGGTCCGAACCACACGACGAGGAGCGGCGCCAGCACCAGGACCGGAACGGCCTGGGCGGCCACCAGGTAGGGCGAGGCGAGCCTGGCGAACAGGTCGCTCCGGGCGAGCCCGTAGCCGGCGGCGAGCGCGAGCGCGCTCCCGACCGTGAAGCCGATGGCGATCTCGACCATCGTCGTCACGAAATGCGGCCAGACGGTGCCGTCCAGCCAGGCCTCGACGAACCGCTGGCCGACCGTCTCGGGGGCTGGGAGGATGAACGGCGGGAGGCCGGTCACCACGACGATCACCTTCCAGGCCAGGACAAAGGCGACGAAGGCGCCGACGGTCGGGAGCCAGACGGACCGATTCACGAAGCGAGCTCGGGATGCGGGGCGGCGGCGTGGTCGGCTGCGATGACGGGGTCGGTGGCCGT
>JANMBS010000245.1:0-10870 GCA_031360525.1 Thermomicrobiales bacterium | reverse complement strand
AGGACCAGCTGATCAAGCAGATCCAGTTCCCGAAGATCGTGCTGCCGACCGCTGCGGTCGTCGCCGGCGTCGTCAGCTTCGCGTTCGGTCTCGTCGCGCTCGGACTGCTGATGCTCTTCTACCAGGACCGGATCACGCCCTACCTGCTTTTGATCCCGGTGATCGGGGCCGTCCAACTCGTGTTCACCCTGGCGTGCGGCTACCTGGTCGCCGCCGGGAACGTCTTCTTCCGCGATCTCGGCAACGTCGAGACGCACTTGATGCGGCTCTGGTGGTTCCTGTCGCCGGGGCTGTACAGCCTGGCGGTGCTCGACCAGCTCCACATCTTCCAGGAGCATCCGACGCTGCGGACGATCGTCGGGCTGAACCCGTTCGCGATCCTGTTCGAGGCCTATCGCAAGGTCATCTACGGTTCGGCGACACCCGCCGCACCGCCGGGCCTCCCCGATTTCACGTCGCTGGCCGTGTTGCTCGTCGCGAGCGCCATCCTCCTCGGCTTCACCACGTACGTCTTCAAGCGGCTCGAACCGAACTTCGCGAAAGTCATCTGATGGCCGTCGAGAAACGACCGCCACGAATGGAGCCGCTGGCCGGCAACGCCATCAACGCCTCCGACCTCGGCGTCAGCTACGACCTGCGCTTCACCCGGAAGACGACGATCCGGAACTCGCTCGGCCAGATGCTCGGACGCGGGGGCTCGCAAAAGTTCTGGGCGCTGCGCCATGTCGACCTGCACGTCCAGCGCGGGGAGTCGCTGGCGGTCATCGGCCCCAATGGCGCCGGCAAGAGCACGCTCCTCCAGGTCCTGGCCGGGATCATCAAGCCGTCGGAGGGCGTCGTCGATGTTATCGGCCATGTCTCCGGGCTGCTGACCCTTGGCGCGGGGTTCGACAAGGAGTTGACGGGCCGCGACAACATCCTGCTCGGTGGCGCCTTCCTCGGGCTCGACGATGCGGTGACGCGCCAGCTCCTGCCGTCGATCATCGAGTACGCGGAGCTCGGCGACTTCATCGACGCGCCGCTCAAGACCTATTCGTCCGGGATGCGGGCACGGCTGGGTTTCGCGATCGCGACCTCGGTCGACCCGGACATCCTGCTGCTCGACGAGGTGCTGGCCACGGGCGACGCGAACTTCCGGGCCAAGTCGAAGGCGCGGGTCATCGAGATCGTGTCGGCGGCAAAGGCGGTCGTGCTTGTGACCCACGACATGAACTGGGTCACGGAATACTGCAACCGGGCGATTCTCATCGAGCGCGGGGAGCTGGTGATGGAGGGCGAACCGGCGGCGGTCGTCGAGCTCCACCAGGTCCACACGGAAGAGGCGCGCGCCCGGACCGCGGAGGCCGCGGCGGCGGCCGGGGTCGACCCGAGGATCGTCCGGGTCCGCTGAGAGAGAGTGGCGCCCGGGCGGGCTCACGCCGGGGCGGACGCGGGCTCACGGGGCCGGCGCCGCGCCCGGCCGTCAGCGGCGGCGGAGGGCCGCCAGAGCGACGCTGATCACGCCGGCCACGCCTGCCAGGGCAAGAGCCCCGCGCCAGTCGACCAGCGTCCTGACGTTGCCGTCCACGCGTCTGGCGATGACGACGCCCGCGAAGCTCTGACGGTCGAACGTCACATGGTTGGCCAGCATGTTCGCGACCGCGGTCTGATCGAGATGGACGTCCCGCGCGAGCAGGTCCCGAACGAACGACTGCCGGACGCGCGCCTCGCCGGTCACGGCGATCGCGACACCGCTCTGTGTCGCCGAGACGCGGTCGGCCCGGGCGATCGCGATGCCGCCCATGGTCACCGAGACGTCTTCGGCCTCGACCCGGCTGATACCGCCCTGGTGGACGTCGACGCGCTTCGCACGGACGACGTTGGCACCGCCGTTCTGGATGTTGAGGACGTCGACCTCGATGTCGTCCGTGCCGGGGCGATCCGGGCTCGGACGCGTCGCGAGAACGGCGGTCGGCGATGGCGTTACCCGCGCCGCGGTCGCGGCCGGCCTGGCGGGCCTCGCGGCCGGCTTGGTGGGCCTCGCGGCCGGCTTGGCGCTCGCGGCCGGCGCTGGCTTGGTCGACCCAGCCGGCTTGGTTGACCCTGCCGGCTTCGCGGGGCTCGCAGTCGTGGACGCCTTCGCACTCGCTGTGGGCGATCCGGCGTCGGTGGTCCGGGCGCGCGTGACCTTCGGTTTCGCGGCCGGCCGGTCGGGCGTGGCGGAGCTCGCTATCGGATCGGGGCGCTTCGTTGGGCCAGCCATGCGCCTAGCCTAGTCTCCCGGAGCCGGAAGCGCGAACGCCTGCCCCGCCTCCGCGAGCCCGTCGCCGCCAAAACGCAATCGCGCGGAGCGTTAGGCGATGTCACAGGGGTCTTCGACCGTGGGCCTTGCTTTGGCACCTCCTCACGCTGGGCCAGTGCCGCTCCAGGTCGCGCCGCGTGGTTCTGCCCACGGGTCAAGGCCCGGGACTCCGCCCAATGCTCCGGAGGGCACCGGTCTGGCGGAGTGGCTTGGGATCCCCGCGGACGTCAGAGCCGTAGGTGGCGCCACGCGGTCGCCGCATCACCGTGCTGCCCGAAGCCACAACAGCCGCTGTCCGCTATCCTGCGCGTTGACCGGGGCTCGGGACCGTCAACCCAGCCCTTCCCAGGGTGGTCGATCTCGTCTCCGAGGGGCAACAGGTGAAACGAACAACGACCATCGGCGCGATCGGCGCTATGGCCGTCGGCGCGACCATCGTGGCGCTGATCGGCACGTCCATCAGCGGTCAGGCGGCCACACCGACCGACCCGCCGATCGCCCAGGCCAGCCAGCCCACCGCGACCGCGACAGCTGCCCCGACCCCGACTTCAGCCCCCACGCCGACCCCCCTCCCGACGCCCGTCCCGACCCCGACGCCGATCCCGACGCCGGCTCCGGTCCCCGCGCCATTGACCGGCGAGCCCGTGAGTGCGGCGGTCGCAGCACGCCACCCCATCGCGGTCATGATCGACGACCTTCAAGCCGCTCGGCCGCAGTCCGGGCTGTCGTCCGCCTCGGTCGTCTGGCAGGCACCCGCGGAGGGCGGGATCCCGCGCTACATGGCGATCTTCCAGGACACCCTGCCCAAGAGCATCGGCCCGGTCCGCAGTTCCCGCTACTACTACATCGCCTGGGCGGCGGAGTGGCGAGCCGTCTACGCTCACTCGGGAGGGTCACCGGGTGCGCTCCAGACGCTCCGATCCAAGGGCAGCGGACAGTATGTCTATAACGCCGACGAATTCCGCTACAGCGGGACGTTCTTCCGATTCAACGGCCGCTTCTCGCCGCACAACCTGTACACCACTGGGACGAAGCTGCGCAGCCTGGGCAAGCACATGGGCGCCAAGGACAAGGCCTACAAGGCGGTCTGGCAGTTCGCTCCCGACGCCCCGCTCGATGCCCGGCCGTACGGCGGCACCATCACGGTGAGGTACCCCTACAACACGATCAGCTACAAGTACGACCGCAAGACCAACACCTACCTGCGGGCGGTGACCGGCGAGAAGAAGCAGACCGACGCCGAGAACGACACCGGGATCGCACCCAAGAACGTTGTCGTCATGCGGATGCGCTTCGGTCCGCTCAACGACGGCCATCCGGGCGCGCCACGCCTCGAGGCGAGCGTCGTCGGTAGCGGTCCTGCCTGGATCTCGACCAACGGCCGGACGATCAAGGGGACCTGGAAGAAGACGGCGGTGACGAAGCCGACCAAGTTCTTCGACTCGAAGGGCAACGAGGTCACGCTGACGGTCGGACAGACCTTCGTGCAGGTCATCACGACGAGCACGATCGGCTACCCGGCCTCCTTCAAGGCCGGTTCGGACACGCCGCCGGCGACCCCGGTTCCGAGCGGCTCAGCCGTGCCGAACTAGCCGGGGCGCCGACCGCCCGTAGTCGGTCCCGCGCCTCCGACCGTCTGTCAACCCATGCCGCGTCTGCCGACCGCCGCGTAGATCGCGCGGGTCTCGCGGGCCACGTCGGCCCAGGTGCGCGTGTCCGCCTCAGCCCGCTCCCGGGCGGCCGCGGCCACGCGGTCATGGACGTCGTCATCGGCCCACAGGGTCGCCAGCGCGACCGCGAGCCGATTCGGGTCGCGTGGTTCGACCAGCAGACCGGCCGGACCGACCAGTTCGGGGAGTGGGCCGACCGACGAGGCGATGACCGGGGTGCCGCTGGCGATCGCCTCGATCACGGGCAGACCGGCCGCCTCCGAGACGACCGGGAGGATCGCCGCACGCGCGCCGCGGACGAGCCCGGCCAGGTCGGTCACCGGGAGGCCGGGCGCATAGACAAGAGCCTCACCGATCCCCTTCTTGGCCGCCGCCCGGGCGATCGACGCCCGGTCGTCGGGGCTGGCGCCGACCAGCAGGACCCGTGGTGGCCAGCCGATCGCCTCGTCGAATCCGTCAGGAGGTCCGGCGGCGGCCAACAACGCCAGTGCACCCAGCAACGTGTCGAGGTCGAGGCGGGCGTCGAACCGCCCCGTGAACACGAGGTATCGGTCGGCGATCCCGAGCCGCCGGCGCAGGGCCTCCTCCGCACCGACCGAGTCGTCAGTGGGCTCGGGCCCGAACCCCGACCGCGGCGCCAACCGGACGACGTGCAGTCGATCGCGCCGGATACGCAGGAGACGTCGCGCGGCGCGAGCGGTCGCATCGCTGCCGACGATGACTGCCGCAGCGTCGCGGAGCAGCTGGGCGCGAAGCCGCTGCCCGAACCGACCGGCGACCGACTTCTGGAAAGCGGCCGGAAGCTCCCACGCGGCCAGGTCGAGGAGCGTGGCGACGACCGGCAGGCCCGAGGCGATCGGCAGCGGGCTGCCACCGACGGCGTGGTAGACCGCGCCCGCCGCGCCGCCACGTTCTGCCCGCCACGCCGAGCCCACGGCTGCGCCGCGCAACAGGAACGGGTCGACGGTCATCGCCCCGGACCGCAGCAGGCGGGTGGGTGGCAGCTGGCGCCGCCCGACGATCTCGAGGTGCTGGTAGCGGGCGGTCGGGTCGTCGAGGTCCGAGCCGATCAGGAAGGCGAACGATTCACCGGCCAGTGGTGCCGCATCGAAGGCGCCCAGCAACTCGTCGAGGTAGGCGGCGGCCAGTGGCGCCCGGTCGGGTGTCTGGAGTGGCCGGGCATCGAGCACGACGCGGACACCCGGGACCCGCTCCGGGACGGCTTCGCCGAGGCGAGTGTCGGGCGTCCCGGTCACGACCCGTGTCACGACCCGTCGCGCCGCGGGCCGCGCACACGCCGGACGATCTCCTCGGCCCGCAGCTGGACGACGACGACCAGCGCCTCGACGACGATCCGCCGGCTCATCTTGGATTGGCCCACACGCCGATCGCGGAACGTGATCGGGACCTCGCGGATGCGCGCCCCTGCCCGGCTCGCCCGGAATGTCATCTCGATCTGGAAGACGTAGCCGCCGGCGTGGACGCCGTCGAACGGGACCGCGGCGAGGGTCGCCGCCCGCCACGCCTTGAAGCCGCCGGTCAGGTCGTTGGGACCGAGCCCGAGGACGATCCGCGCGAAGATGGTGCCGCCGCGCGACACGAGCCGCCGGCCGATCCCCCAATCGACCACGCCGCCACCCTTCGTGTAACGGGATCCGATAACGAGGTCGGCGCTCCCGTCGGCGATCGGTGCCACGACGCCGGGGAGTGCCTCGGGATCGTGGCTGAAGTCGGCGTCCATCTGGACGACCGTCGTCGCACCGCCCGCGAGCGCGACGCCGAAGCCATCGAGATAGGCGCGTCCCAACCCCTGCTTGGCCGCCCGATGACGGACCCGGATGCGCGGGTCGGCCGCGGCGAGGTCGTCGGCCAGACGGCCCGTCCCGTCGGGTGACTCATCGTCGACCACGAGCAGCGTGGCATCAGGGAGCGCGGCGAGGATGGCCGCGGAGATCGGGCCGATGTTGTCGGCTTCGTCATACGTCGGCAACACGATCCAGACACGGGGGCGCGGGCCATCGGTGGGCGCCGGCGAGACGCCGGTCGGCGCGGGCGACGGTGGCGACACGGCGGCGGTCGCGATGGGATCGGTCATGGGGTGCCAGTCTAGAGGCCGAGCTACGGGGCCCGGACGATCACGCTGCGGGCGAAGCGCGACGGCCCGATGCAGCTCATGAGGCGCGGGAGCGCGGTCCGGCCGGGTCGGGCGTGGCGTCGGGCGGACATCGACACGAGGAGCCTCCGGGTTCGTGGGAATGCCCAGCCTCGCGTCCAGCGGAGGGGGCGTCTACCGCACGATGGTCCCGGTCCGGAGTGGTACGGAGCCGTTCGGTGCGGTCTGGTGCGATCGAACCGTGGCTCGCCAGGACCGCGAGGCCCGCCTAGTGGATCCTGTACGTCACCGTGGTCGACTGGCTCCCACCCTGGGTGTCGAAGCCCTTGACCTTCAGCGACAGCGTCCCGGCCCTGCCGCTCGACTTCAAACGGATCGTCGCCTTGTAGCTGTATGTCCCGGTCTTCGTCAGGAGGACGGCCCAGCGAGCGACCCCGGGCTGGTAGACGAACAGCGTCGGGCGCTTCGCGAGGGTCTCGGCCGAGGCGACCGAGATCGTGATCGATTGGCCACGCCCCGGGGTGGTGTCACTCAGCTTGGGGCGGAAGGCGTTGAGATCGAACGGGACCGTCTGGGTCGCGGACAGCGTCCCATCGGTGGCGGTCACCTGCGACGTGTACTGGCCGAGCGGGAGCATCGCGCCGTCCGTCGTGAGGCCGCTGAACTTCCATGCCTGCGGGCCGGCCGGGGTGGCGGCGTCCGTGAGGATGGTGTTGACTGTCTCGCCGGCCGCGTTGCGGATCGTCCAGGTCACGGCCATCGGTCGCGCGAGTGCGAACGACAGCGTGGTAGACGTCGCGAGCGCGTCGCCGTCCTGCGGGAAGAAGATGCTCCGCGTGGTGGCGACGGTGCGCAGTGCGGCGACGACCTTCACCGTGCGGTCGACACCCACGCCGACGTTGCCGGCCAGGTCCTGGGGGGCGACCCGGATCGTGTAGATCCCGTCCTGGGCGTAGGTACCGGCCGTGTTGCGGCCCGTCCAGGTCAACGCCTCGGCGGCACTCCCATTGGGGACCGACCACTTCTTGACCAACGCACCGGTGGCGTCGAGGACACGGGCGAGGAGCGTGCCCGGCTCGGCGTTCATGGCGTCGACGGTGACCGTCTCGCGGACGCCGTCCCCGTTCGGCGAGAACCACTGGGTCGTGTCGGCGTTGGGGGTCAGGGCCTTCAGCGACGGAGCCTGGGTGTCGACCCTGAGCGAGCGGGAGGTCGTGGCTGGCGCATTGTCCCAGCTGTCGACACCGCTGACGCTGACCGTGTAGGTGCCATCAGGGACCGGGTCGCCGCCGACCAGACCACCCCACGCCGTCGAGAACGTGGCGCCACTGCCGGTCTTCTCGAACAGGATGTCGTCAGCGGCGTTGCGGACGCGCAGTGTCCAGGCGACGGCCTCCGTGAAGCGGCCGCTGATGGTGGTCGAGTCGACCTGGCCGTCGCCGTTCGGCGAGAACGGCCCGCCCGGCTCGAGCGCGCGGACGACCGGTGCCGAGCTGTCGCGCGGGGCGAGGGCGGTGGCGGCCATGAAGCCGCCGATCGAGGGATCGTCGAGGCCCTTGACCTGGACGAGAGGGCCGCCCTCGGCGGCAACCTGGTCGGGCTGGTCGACGACCCGGAGGCGGGTCCCGACCGGCACGGTCCCGGCCGGACCGGACAATGTATCCAGGCCGCTGTAGATCGCCGCCCCCTCGGTGGAGACCTGGGCATTGCCCGGGATCGCAAGGTCGGTCGGGTTGGCGCCGGTGTCGCCAAAGCCTGCCGAGATGACCTCATCGGTCGTGACCCCGATGGCGCCGATCGCCAGCGAGCGGTAGAAGCCAGAGGTCGGGGTGAGCGGATCCTGGAAGACGGTGACGCCCGGCGTCCGCATCGATGGGAACGTGACGACATTGCCGTTCCGGTTCGGCATCGTCCGCCACATGTCCTCGATCGACTGGTGGGTCGTGAACAGCGCGCGCAGGTAGCGCTCGGCGCCGGCGTGCCCGTCGGCGATGACGGCCGATGCCCCGGCCTTGAGGAACCCGGTCGCGTAGTTGTCGGCACGCTTGCGGGCGGTCGTGATGCTCGGCTCGGCGTCGCCAGGCTCGGAGTTGCCCGAGGCGTAGCACAGGTGATGGAGCAGCACGATGGCGCCCGGGGCGAGATCCATGCTGGCCACGAACGGCTCGCCGTAGTACTTGGTGTTGTAGTCGCCGGCCCCGGCCGTGCTGTTCAGCCCGAAACCGTCCTTGGTCGTGTACAGCGGGTCGTATGTGTACGGGCTCGGCCAGCCGTTGCCGTGGCCCATGTAGATGACCACCGACGCGCCGACGACCGCCGCCTTCACCTTGGCCCACGTTGCGTTCGGGCTGTAGACCTTGATGACATTGGAGGTGTACTTGCGCGCCTCCGCATAGGCGACGTCGCCATCGGCCCGGTAGCCGGCGGTCGCGCCGTGCGTCGCCCCGACGATGACAACGACCTTCGGGTCACCCGCCGCGGCGGAGACCGACGGGACGATCAACCCGAGGCTGGCGACGAAGGCGAGAGCGAGGGCGATGGCCGACTTGCGCAAGCTGGACTCCGAGACAGGACGAGGGGAGGTACCTCGTCAGGCTCGCGCCACAGGGCTGCCGACTCAATCGCGGGATGGTCCCGAAACCGCTAGCCCCTTCGGGTCGGGCGCGGTAGGGAGCCGGGCGGACTTGTGGGGTCCGGTTCAGGAGTTGCTGCTGCGCAGACGCACCAGAAGTTCCGCGAGGGGCGGGTTCGCTCCATCACGCTCCGACAGGATCGGGCGCCCGTCGGGGGTCCCCGCGAGCGGCGGCCAGTCGACGGCGACGGCCGGGTCGTCCCAGGCGAAGCCGAGCTCGTCAGATCCGTCGTACTCATTGGTGACCAGGTAGATGAGCTGGAGCGGGTCGAGCGCGAGGAACCCGTGCGCGACGCCGGTCGGGATCACGACCCATTCGTCGGCGCGCAGTTCGCGCGTCTCGATGAGCGGGGCGGTCCCGCTGCGGTCCAGCATCGGGCGCAGGTCGACGAGGGCCACGAATGCCCGCCCGTCCGCGACGATCCACAGGTCGTCCTGGCGGCGATGGAGGTGCAGACCGCGCAGGACGCCCGTGGCCGAGGCTGAGAGGTTGGCCTGGACGAACGGCTCGTCGGGGAAGTCGCTGGCCCGCCACAGCTCGCGGAACGACCCGCGCGTGTCGGCATGCCGGACGATCGCGCCGTAGCGGACGCCGGGCAGGGACGAGGGGGGGCGGCTCTCGTTCACGCGCCGGCTCGTGTCGCGCGCAGGAGGGATGGCGTGTAGTCGGCCATCGCGTCGCGCCAGACGCGGAGCGGCTCGCCCGACGGCAGGGGGGTCGCCGCGAGCACACCCCAGAGCGGTGGCCGCGACGGGCGCTGCCAGGTCGACATCGGGACGTTCACGACCTCGACATCGATCCCCGCCCTGGCGACCACGTAGCGGGCCCAGTCTGCTCGCGTCGCGAACAGCCCGTTGACCAGGTGGTGGGTCCCGGCGATCGCGTCTTCGGCGAGGAGTTCCACGATCGCGTCGGCGACGTCCGCGGTGTAGGTCGGGGTGCCCCATTCGTCGCCGACCGCGCGGAGCGCCTCGCCGGCGGCCCGGGCGCGCTCGGCGGCGTCCAGGATGCGGCTCGGAAAGTCGCGCCCGGGCGCGCCGAACAGCCACGCCGTCCGGGCGATCCCGAAGGTCGCGCCGGGTCGCTCCTCGAACGCCTGGGCGGTGAGCCGTTCGCCGTCGAGCTTTGACGCTCCGTACGGGTTGTTCGGCTCGGTCGGATCGGTCGGCAGCCACGGCCGGCCATCTCGCCACTCCCCACTGAAGACCTCATTGGTCGAGACGATCAGAAGGTCCGTCCCGCGCTCGGCGCAGGCCCTCGCCAGGACCCCGGTCGCCAGCCCGTTGCGTCGGATCGCGAGCTTCGGATCGAGGGCGCAGCCGTCGACATCGGTCCAGGCCGCGGCGTGGACGACGACTTCGGGCCGGTCACGGTCGAGGCGCGCGCCGACCCCGTCCGGTGCGTCGAGATCGAACGCGTCGCGGCCCCAGGCGATCGGCCCCGCCGGGCCCGTGAACGGCGCGTCGGCAAGGGCGGTCACCAGCGCACTGCCGAGCCGCCCGCCCGCGCCCGTGACCGCGACACGCATCAGTCGAGGGTCGGGGCGTTCGCTGCGGCCGCCTCGCCCGTCGCAAGCCGCTGGCCGTACTGACGCGCATACCAGCCGTCCCAGTCGCCCGAGCGGGCCGCGCGCCACCACGCCTCGTTGGCCGTGTACCAGTCGATCGTCTTGGCGAGGCCGTCCTCGAAGGTCGTCTGCGGCCGCCAGCCGAGGACCGCCAGCTTCGAGCCGTCCATCGCGTACCGACGGTCGTGGCCCGGCCGGTCCTCGACCCGCATCACCAGCGACCACGGCTTGCCCAGGTACTCCAGCAGCAATGCGACCACATCGCGGTTGGTCCGCTCCGTCGGACCGGCGATGTTGTACGTCTCGCCGGTCTCGCCGTGGCGCAGGACGTGGTCGATGGCGGCGGCGTGGTCGGACACGTACAGCCACTCGCGGCGCTGGAGTCCGTCGCCGTAGAGCGGGAGCGGGCGGTCGTCGAGTGCGTTCGTCACGAACAGCGGGATCAGTTTCTCCGGGTGGTGGTACGGCCCGTACGTGTTCGAGCCGCGGGTCACGACGGCGTCGACGTGGTGGGTGATGACGTAGCTCCGGACCAGGAGCTCGCCGGCCGCCTTGGCCGCCGCGTACGGCGAGCGCGGCGCGAGCGGCGCGTCCTCGCGGGCATGG
>JANMBS010000320.1:0-5750 GCA_031360525.1 Thermomicrobiales bacterium | reverse complement strand
CCTGAGCGCCTGGGGTAGCATCGACCGGTGAGCCCAGAAGAACGTCCCGGACTGTCCGGGCTGACTCCCGACGTGCTGGCCACGTGGCTGGCCGAACGGCAGGTCCCTGCCTATCGAGCGCGCCAGGTCGCCGATGGCGTGTGGGGCGGCACGGTCGGCTCGATCGACCAGATGCGGACGTTACCCGGCGGTCTGCGCGCCGACCTCGAGGGAGCGTTCCGTTTCGACACCGTCGCCGAGACGGAGCTCAAGGAGGCGGACGGCGGCCTGACCGAGAAGGCGCTCCACCGCCTGGCCGATGGTCAGCTCATCGAATCCGTGCTGATGCACTACCCGGCACGCACGGGATCGCGCGAGCGCCACACGCTGTGCATCTCGAGCCAGGCCGGCTGTGCCGTCGGCTGCCCGTTCTGTGCGACCGGGGAGCTTGGGTTCGGGCGCGACCTGGAGGTCGCCGAGATCGTCGACCAGGTGCGTTTCGCGTCTCGGCGGCTGACCGCCGCCGGGCAGCGGCTCACCAATATCGTGTTCATGGGGATGGGCGAGCCGCTGCTCAACCTCGACCGCGTGCTCGCCGCCATCGAGGCGCTCAACGACCGGAAGCGGTTCGGGTGGGGCGCGAGCCACATCACCGTCTCGACCTCGGGGGTGGTGCCCGGGATCCGGCGCCTGACCGCGCTCGGGCCGCAGTTCACGCTCGCGGTCTCGCTCCACGCCGCGCGCGATCCGCTGCGCGACGTCCTCGTCCCGTTGAACCGTCGCTGGCCGGTCGCCGAGGTGGTCCAGGCAGCGCGTGACCACGCGACGGCCACCGGCCGGCGGATCAGCTATGAGGTCACGATGATCGGCGGCGTCAACGACACGGAGCTGGATGCTGAGGCGATGACCGAGCTGTTGCGAGGCGACCATGCGCACGTCAATCTCATCCCGATGAACCCGGTCGCCCACACGCCGTGGACCGCGAGCCCGATGCCCGTCATCGAGCGCTTCGCGACGAGGCTGCGCGCGGCCGGCATCGAGACGACCATCCGCCGCAACCGCGGCCAGGAGGTCGGCGCCGCCTGTGGCCAGCTCGCGGCCGAGCGGGCCGGCGAGCCGCCCGCGCCCGCGGTCGCTCGCCGCCGCGCTCGCCTCGTCGCCGAGAGTGCGGCCGCGCTGCTCGGTGAGCGGAGCCATGAGCCGTCGCCGGTCGGAGTGGGGGAGTAGCCGTGTCCGGCGGGCGGGCGCGGGTCGCGGCGAGCATCCTCGATGCCGACCTGTCCAACCTGGCCTATGCCTTCCGGCGCGTCGCGAAGAACGGCGGCGACCGCATCCACCTCGACGTGATGGACGGCCATTTCGTCCCGAACCTGACCTTCGGCGCGAAGACCATCAAGCATCTCCGCCCGCGAACCGAGCTGCCGTTCGATGCGCACCTGATGATCGACGAGCCGGGCCGTTTCCTTGACGAGTATCTCGAAGCCGGCTGCGACTCGATCACCTTCCACGTCGAGATCGAAGAGGAGATCGCGCCGACCTTGCGCCGCATCCGGGCGGCCGGACGGGCGGCCGGGCTGGCCGTCAGGCCGGCCACCCCGTTGTCGGCCGTCGAACCGTACGCGGAGCTCATCGACATCGTGCTGGTCATGACCGTCGAGCCGGGCTTCGGTGGCCAGACGTTCATGAAGGACGTGGCCAACGACAAGCTCCTCGCTGCGCGCACGCTTCTGCGCCACAAGGCGTTCGGTGGCGAGGTCCACGTCGACGGTGGGATCAATCGCGAGACGGCCGAATTCGTCGGTGGTCTCGGTGTCGATGTCGTGGTCGTCGGTTCGGCACTGTGGGTCAGGGGCCACGACATGGGCCGCGAGATCCGGCTCATCCGGGCACTCGCCGACGAGGGCTACCAGTTCACCCTGAACGACGGCGTCGAACCGATCCCGCGCGACAAGATGGTCACCTTCACGTCGCTCCCCGAGCACCTTGCCAGGCGCTTCATGGACGAGATCGAGGCCGGCGGCGTCCCGGTCGTGATGCTCCGCGGCGACGGTCAGATGAACCCGGACGGCATCCGCGACTACGACCTGCTCGTCCCGGCGACGGTCGAGGCCCTGGTCGTCGAACGTCATGCGGACGAGCGCGTGCGCTACCAGCGCGATGCGGATGGCTGGCGCGAGCAGTTCATCGCTGAACACGGGGTCATCCCACCTCCCAGCCATCCGTGAGGGCCCTCCTCCAGCGTACGACCGGGGCACGGGCGGGTGTCGATGGGAAGGTCATCGGGGAGATCGGCGCGGGGCTCGTGATCCTGCTCGGCGTCGGACCGGACGACGGGGACGGGACCGCGGACGATTTGGCACGCAAGGCGGCCGAGCTGCGGATCTTTCGCGACGACGAGGGTCGGACGAACCTGTCGCTCCTCGGCGTCGGCGGTGCCGCGCTGGTCGTGTCGCAATTCACGCTCTATGCCGACACGCGCCGGGGGCGCCGGCCGGGGTTCACCGGCGGGGCGTCGCCGGAGCTCGCCGAGCGCCTTTACCTGCGCTTTGCCGATGCGCTGCGTGGTCTCGGCGTGACCGTGGCCACGGGCCGGTTCGGTGCCGAGATGGCGGTCGAGCTCGTCAACGACGGCCCGTTCACGATCTGGCTGGATACGTCCGAGCGGTAGCGGCGTCGAAACGGCCGGTGCCGGGGCTAGCTGCGAGTCCACATACCTCGTCGACGACGTGTGCCTCGTACATCGTCCCGGGCAGGACCACAAGATGCGGCTCAGTCATAAGAATCGCGCCCAGCGAGCGTGACCGCCGCCCTCGTGTCGAAATCGGGCCCAACGCCACGCGTGCAGGACCCGGATCTGATGACTCTGCTGCATAACCGCGAGCGTGGTGGCTACCCGTGACCAGAGCACGCCGCTCCATCGTGCCGCCGCTCAGGCCCGCATCCGACCGCACACGAAGAGACCGGCCGCCTGGGCGACCGGTCCGCAGGGAACGTCTTCGGGTCGGGTTTGTCGCGAGCGACGGCGATGGGCTACTTGGCCGACTTCAACATTGTGCGCCGGCAGCGGGTGCAGACGAGCGACTTGGTCGGGGTGCCCTTGACCTCGATGACGAGGGGCTGGAGATTGGGCTTCATGCGGCGATGGGCTCGAACGCGGTTCATCCCCGACGACTGGGGGTTGAAGCCGCCCATCGATTCCTTGCCGCAGATCGCGCAGGAGCGGGCCATGCGTGGTCCTCTGGAGGGTCGAGATGGAGGTCGCGGACCCGGAAGGGCCCGAACGGAGCGGTAGAATAGCACACGGCCTCCCGACGCCATCGTCCGGACCATGCCCCCACCATCACGCTTGGAGGACATCGCCCGCGTGCCGACCCAACCGACCGCCGGTCGAACGCTCGTGACCCGGCGGGCCGTATACGACATCGTGCGGACCGCCACGCTGGGGTCGTACGGCGTGATCGGCTTCGCCTGCCGGCCGCTCGACCGGCTTCTCGGTCGGCTGGGGTTCGGCCACCCGGGGATCAGCGTCCACCTGGGTGAGACGCTCGATATCGAGCTCGACCTGACCATCGCATACGGTGTCCCGGTCGCGGAGGTCGCCCGCCAGGTCGACTCGGCGGTCCGCTATGCGCTGCGCAGAGCCCTCGACCGCGAGGTTCGCCGCCTGACCATCCACATCGACGGCCTTCGCTTCGGGCCGGGTGGCGGGCCGCCGTCAGTGCTCCATGTCGATCATGGCGCGGCCGGCCAGCGCGACCTGGCGGACAGCGGGACGGACGTCGCCTGATGGCGCGCCGCTCGTGTGATGGCGAGGGCCTCCTTGGTGCGTTCCAGGCGGCGGTCGCCAACATGGAGGCGCACGTCGACGAGATCAACGCACTCAACGTCTACCCGGTCCCCGACGGCGACACGGGTTCGAACATGTACGCGACCGTCAGGGCCGCGCTCGACGAGGCCGAGGCCGCCACCGACCGATCGACCGAACGGATCGCCGCCGCGATCAGCTTCGGGGCGTTGATGGGCGCGCGCGGCAACTCGGGGGTCATCACCAGCCAGATCTTCCGCGGGATGGCCGAGGGTCTCGGCGGCAAGAGCCGATTCAACGGCCTCGACCTGGCGCATGCCCTGTCGCTCGGCGCGAAGACCGCGTACGGCGCCGTCGCGAAGCCGGTCGAGGGCACGATCCTCACGGTCATCCGCGAGTCGGCCGACGCCGCGGTGCAGGCCGCCGAGCGCGACAACGACATCGAGACAGTCCTGGCGGCCACGGTCGCCGCGGCCGAGAAGTCGGTCGCCCGCACGCCCAGCCTGCTCGCCATCCTGCGCGAAGCCGGCGTCGTCGATTCGGGCGGGCAGGGGTTGTACCGGCTCTTCCAGGGTGCGCTCCTGCATCTGGTCGGCAGGTCGCCGGCCGGCGCCGCGCGCCAACGTTCGCATGCCGGGGCCGGCGTGAAGCCATCGACCCTGGTCGCCCACGCCGACGAAGGGTTCGGCTACGAGACGATGTTCCTGCTCCAGCCCAACGACTCGGGCGGTCTCGACGTGGACACAATCCGCGACCACCTCGAGTCGATCGGCGAGTCGGTCCTCGTGGCCGGCGACCGTCGCGCGCTCAAGATCCACGTCCACAACGAGCGACCGGACCTTGTCATCGGCTTTGGGCTGAGCGCCGGCGCGCTGAGCCGGATCAGCATCGAGAACCTCGACAACCAGGCGCGCGACATCCGCGAGACGCGCGCGGCGGCATTCACCAACGAGGCGCCGACGGCGGCACCGGCCACGCCCGATCCCGGCTCCAGCGCCACGCCCGCCGCCGCTCCAGCGCTGGGCGTCGTCGCGGTCGTCGCGGGCAACGGCCTGGCCGCGATCTTCCGCGACTTCGGGGTCGCGGCGGTCGTCCAGGGAGGCCAATCCGCCAACCCGAGTACCGGCGAGTTGCTCGAGGCGATCGGCGCTGTCGATGCCCGCGAGATCATCGTCCTGCCGAACAACCCGAACGTGGTCCTTGCCGCGCGCCAGGTCGCCTCGATGTCCGACCGGCCGGTGACGGTCGTTCCGACACGCAACGCCGCCGAGGGTTTCGCAGCGCTGCTCGCACTGGACCCGAGTCTCGATGCGGCGGCGAACGCCGGCCCGATGGGCGAGGCCGCCCGTGCCATCCAGACCCTCGTCGTCACCGAGGCCGTCCGCGACGCGACGATCGGCGGACGCAAGGTCAAGCGCGACCAGACGATCGCCCTGGGACCCGACGACGGCCTGCTCGCCGCCGGCAACGACCGGGAGAAGACCGTCCTTGAGGGCGTCGCCGCGTTCGCACCGGGCTTCGAACTGATCACCCTGTTCTACGGCGACGGCGCCGATCTTGCCGAGGCGGAGGCGATGGCGCGCCGGATCGGGGCGCCGCTGGACGGCGTCGAGGTCGAGGTCCGCCACGGCGGGCAGCCGTTCTATCGGTACCTGATCTCTGCCGAATAAGGTGGCCAAGGCAGCGGTTGGCGCGACGGTCCCGACCGATCCGGTCGAGCTCCTCTCGACCCCCTTGGCGGCATCCGGCCTGGCCGCCGGGACCGCTCTCCGGCGCGCCGGGATCAAGCTCGACTTCTACACCGTCCGCGACTTCCTCTTCCATCTGCCGCGGCGCTACGACGACCTTCGTGAGATGCGGGCGATCGGCGATCTGGGCTGGGTGGCGGATGGGACCGTGGTGTCGACCCAGGCGCGGGTCGGCGATGTCCGCGTCGAGCCCGGTTTCCGTGGCCGGACGCAGCGGA
>JANMBS010000317.1:0-3056 GCA_031360525.1 Thermomicrobiales bacterium | reverse complement strand
GCCTCGTGACCGGGTGTGTCGAGGAAGACGATTCGCTTGCCGTTGTGGATGGCTTCTGAAGCGCCGATGTGCTGGGTGATGCCTCCCCGCTCCCCCGCGGCCACGCGCGTGCTGCGGATGGCGTCGAGCAGGCTCGTCTTGCCGTGGTCCACGTGACCCATGACCGTCACGATCGGCGCGCGCGGCTGGAGGAGCGACGGATCGTCCTCCTCGAACAGGACCTCCTTGGTCGCCTCGGCGACCTGGCCGTCGGTCTCCTCGTCGGCTGCCCCGGCAGCCTCGGTCTCGGCCACCTCGTAGCCGAGTTCGCCGGCCACGAGCGACGCCGTGTCGCGGTCGACGAGCTGGTTGATGGTCGCGAAGATCCCGCTCTTGATGAGCTCGCGGATGATGTCGGCCGGGTTCACGCCCAGCAGCTCGGCGAGCTCCTTGACGGTGATCGTTCCGGGCAGCTCGATCGCGCCACGCTCGCGCGGGTCGAGCGTCTGGACGCCGGTCCCGTTGAATGCGCCGTCGCGACGCGGCGGCTTGCGGGGCCCGCGACGGCCGCGGGTGCCGCTCCTACTCCTGGCCACGGGCTCCTCCTTCGATGTCGTCAGTGTTCGTCAGGCTCCCGGCGAGTGCTTCGCGCGTCTCCTGCGGGAGCGGGGTCTTGAGCGCCCGGCTGAGGGCGCCCTTGGTCAATGCTTTGTCGAGGCAGTCGCCGATGCGGCAGACGTAGGCACCCCGCCCGGCGGCACGGCCGGACTCGTCGGGGATCACCTCGCCGCTCGTCGTCCGGACGATGCGCATGAGCTCGCGCTTGGGACGGACCGTCCGGCAGGCGACGCAGGTCCGGTTCGGGACGCGTCGCGGCGCGACGGCCCTGGCCTCCCCGGCTACGACGCCACCTCCCCGGAGGGAACGGGGGCGGCCTTCTTGGTGGCCTTGGGCTTGGTGGCCATGGCCTTGGTCGCCGACTTCTTGGCCGGCGTCGCCACCGCAGCTTCGGCCGTGCCGTCGGCACCGATGGCGGCGGCCTTGGTGGCCTTCGTCCGGCCCTTGGGCTTGGCGGGCACGACGCGCTCGTCCGCGCGTGCGGCATCGGCCTTCGCCCTGTCGGCGACGTCCGCCGCCTTCGCCTTCGTCGCCCGTTTCGGCTTGGCGGGCGGCGTTACGACCTCGGCATCCGGCTCCTTGGCCACGGGAGTGGCGACCGCGTCCTGTTCGGCTGCGGCAGCGGCTGACTTCTTGGTCACCCGCTTCGGCTTCGCGGCCGGGGTCGTATCCGGCCCGCCATCTGCGACCACGCTGGCATCCGCGGCCTCGATCGCGCCGACGACCTCCGCCGGCGACTCGAGCGCGGGCTCGGCGTCGGCCGCGGCCTTCGCCTCGGCCACCGAGACATCACTCCGGATGTCGATCCGCCAACCCGTCAGTCGGGCGGCGAGCCGGGCGTTCTGGCCCTCGCGGCCGATCGCCAGCGAGAGCATCCGCTCGGGGACGGTCACGCTCGCGATGCGGTGCTCCTCGTCGATGTCGACCGAGATCACCTGGGCGGGGCTGAGGGCGTTGGCCACGAAGACGCTCGCGTCGTCGCTCCACGGGATGACGTCGATCTTCTCGCCGGACAGTTCGGCCACGACGGCTTGGACGCGGGCTCCGCGCTGGCCGACGGTCGCCCCGACCGGGTCGAGACCGTCCTGGCGGGACGAGACGGCCACCTTCGAACGGCTGCCCGCCTCCCGGGCGATCGCCTTGATCTCGACGGTCCCGCTGTGGATCTCCGGGACCTCGAGCTCGAACAGGCGCTTGAGGAAGCCCTTGTGGGTGCGGCTGACGAAGATCTGCGGACCCTTGGTCGAGCGACGGACCTCGAGCACGAAGGCCTTGACGTTCTGGCCGATGCGGTAGTGCTCGAGGGCGCTCTGTTCGGTCGTGGCCAGGATGGCTTCGACGTTCTTGCCGACGTCGAGGATGATCGCGCGCGGCTCGACACGGTTGACCGTCCCGGTCATCAATTCGCCCTCGCGGCTCGCGAACTGGTCGAAGACCTGGTCGCGCTCGACCTCGCGGATGCGCTGGAGGACGATCTGCTTCGCCGTCTGGGCGCCGATCCGGCCGAAAACGTCGCCATCGAGCTGCTCGGTCTCCACGAGATCGCCGACGTCGGCGCCGGCATCGAATGCCTTCGCCTGCTCGATCGTCATCTCCGTGAATTCGTCCTCGACCTCGCCCACGACGCGGCGCGCGCGGAAGACGCGGATCTTGCCGGTCTCGGCATCGATCCGAACATGGATGTCCTCGTCACCGGCGACCCGCCGATACGCCGACTGGATGCCGTCCTCGACGGCTCCGATCAGTTGCTCCCGCGAGATCTGCTTCTCGGCGTTGAGCTGTAGGAGGGCACCGACGAAGTCTCGACTCACGATGTCCTCCGTGCGTTGTGCAGATGTCCGGTCGCCGCTCAAAAAGAAACGTGGGGGTCACCCACGTCGCGGAGCGGCCGTTCAGTTGCCAACAAGTATATACCCGGGAGCGTGGACGGCTCAAACGGCCTGCTGGGGAGCGGCGGCCGGCGACGGAAAGCGGCGTGCCACGTACTCCTCGAGGATCTCGATGAACTCGGCGACCAGTCCCTCGCCACGCAACGTGCGATCGAGGCGACCATCGATGAAGACCGGCGCGACCGGCTCCTCGAATGTCCCCGGCAGCGAGATGCCGATGTCGGCGTGCTTCGACTCCCCCGGCCCGTTGACGACGCAGCCCATGACCGCGACACGGAGCTCCTCGGCGCCCGGATGCGTCTCGCGCCAGATCGGCATCTGCTCCTTGAGGTAGCCCTGGATCTGCTGGGCCATCTCCTGGAAGAACGTGGAGGTCGTCCGGCCGCAACCCGGACAGGCCGACACCTGTGGCAGGAACGAACGCAGGCCCATCGATTGGAGGACCTGCTGCGCGATCTCGACCTCGCGTTCGCGCGGCGCCCCCGGGTCGGGCGTGAGCGAGACGCGGATCGTGTCGCCGATGCCCTCGTTGAGCAGGATCGCCAGGCCGGCCGTCGAGGCGATCACGCC
>JANMBS010000295.1:0-2829 GCA_031360525.1 Thermomicrobiales bacterium | reverse complement strand
GCCAGTCCGGTCGCCGTTGCTGCTGAGGTCCAATCAGAGCTTAGGCGGCTCGAGCAACAGATCCGATGGAGCGCTGAAAAGGCCGACGGACTGCGTGAGCGCGTGGGGCGAGATCGACCTGGCATCACCGTTTCGAGACTCCTGATCCTCCGATCGACGACTGCGACCCGCTCGCTGGCGCGCAGGTATGCGGCGACACTCGCAACCGCCTTTCCGGCCAAGACAGAGATGGTCGTGGGGGCTTTGACCCAACCAGCGACGCCTTGGCCCGGGGCTGGGATCGTGTGGGTCCGTATCGATGGCAACCGGGTTTCGCTTCTGCCTCGCCCACCTCGGGGCGTCGAACTAGGGCGCTAGAACATCGAGTGTCGCGTGTGAGACGACGCCAGGGGGTCCAAGACCGCTGAATCGCCACGTAGCGCCCACATCGTCGACTCGGGGGCGACAGAACCCGCCCCGACACGCCTTCCCGCCTTCTTCGGGCACCTCGCGTCGTCTGACAGACGACACCCGCGGGGAGTGGTGCCGGGGCGACAGGTCGGTTTGTGCACCGCGTTCGCGGATCGTCAGCGAGCCGGCCCGCCGGCCGGGAGCCGGGGCGGAGCCTTGCCGGCCCGCCGGCCGGGAGCCGGGGCCGCGCCCCGTTCCCGCGGCCACCCATGACCCGTCAGCCCGTCGCGACCTCAGAGCGTCCCGGCGTGGCACGCAGGGTTTCGAGGGCTTCGCGGACCTGCGCCGCGAGCCCGGCCGCGTCAAGTCGCAGCACCCGACGGAGGTCCGCCACGGACCCATGGTCGACGAACCGTTCGCCCGGGATCCCAAGGATCCGCACCGGCACATCGCGATAGGCAGGGTCCGCCAGACGTGCCTCCTCGAACAGTTCGAGGACGCCGCTTCCGAACCCGCCGGTCACGACGCTCTCCTCGAAGGTCACCACCATCCGCTTGCCGCGGGCCTGGTCGAGGATCAGTTGTCGATCGAGCGGCCGCGCGTAGCGGGCGTTGATGACCCCCACGGACCAACCCTCGTCCTCCAGGAGCGAGGCGGCCTCGAGGGCCCGCATCACGATCGGCCCGAAGCCCACGAAGAGCAGGTCGCGCCCGTCGCGCAGCATCTCGCCCTGCCCGACCGGGATCACCGACGGAGTCACCGGCGCCAGCCCGAACCCGCTGTCGCGCGGGTAGTGCAGCGCGAACGGGTGGTCCTGGGCGAAGGCTGTCCGAAGCAGCGATCGCAGCTCCTGCTCGTCCTTTGGTGAGGCGATGACCAAGTTCGGGATCTGGCGTTGTGCGGGCAGCGTGAACATCCCCTGGTGGCTCGTGCCGTCCTCACCGACCAGCCCCGACCGGTCGACCGCGATCAGGACCGGCTGGTCGTTCTGGCAGACGTCGTGGACGGTCTGGTCGAAGGCCCGCTGGAGGAAGGTCGAATAGAGCGCAACGACCGGTCGCATGCCGCCCATCGCGAGACCCGTCGCCATCGCCATCGAGTGCTGCTCGGCGATCCCGACGTCGAACATCCGATCCGGGAACTCGGCCTGGAACTTGGACATCCCGGTTCCGGTCGGCATGCCGGCGGTGATGCCGACGATGCGCCGATCGGTCCGCGCCAGCTCGATGAGTTCGGCGGCGAAGACCGCCGTGTAGTTCGGGGGCTTCGCCGGTGTCGTCGCAACCCGGGCGGGTGGTGCCGCGTCGTCGGTCATCGATTCGGTCGGCATCGGCGCCCGCGAGCCGTCATACGCATCGGCGGCCGGCGCCATCTCGATCGGCGGCAGCGCCGCGCCGTGGAAGCCGATCTGGTCGGTCTCGGCCGGCCGGAACCCGCGACCTTTCTGGGTGCGCACGTGGACGATCGTCGGTCCGGGGAGCGCGAGTGCCCGGCTCAGGGTCACGAGCAGCGCGTGCAGGTCGTGCCCGGGAACCACGCCGATGTAGGTGATCCCGAGATCCTCGAAGAGCTGGCCCGGCTGAGCGAACTGGACGACGGACGCCCGAAGCCGCTTCGACAACTCAAGGATGTGCGGGCCGGCCACGGGGATACGCTCGACGGTGCGGTCGTAGGCGCTCTTGCTCTGGCGCCAGGTCCGCGACAACTTGATCTTCGAGAGATACGTGGAGAATGCGCCGACCGTCGGGCTGATCGACATCTCGTTGTCGTTGACGACGATGAGCATCTGGGTCTGGCGCTGGCCGATGTCGTTGAGCGCTTCGAGCGAAAGCCCGCTCATCAGCGCCGCGTCGCCGACGACGACGGCGATCCGCTCGAGGCTGTGACGCAGGTCGCGCGCCTCGGCCAGACCCTCGCCGATCGACAGCCCGGTCCCGGCATGGCCACCGTCGAACACGTCGTGCGGGGACTCAGATCGGCGCGGGAATCCCCCGACCCCGTCGAGCTGGCGAAGCGTCTCGAAACGTCCGAACCGCCCGGTCAACAGCTTGTGGGGATAGGCCTGATGTCCGGTGTCCCAGACGATCCGGTCGCGCGGCGACTCGAGCAATCGATGGAGGGCGATGGTCAACTCCACGACGCCGAGCGACGACCCGAGGTGTCCGCCCGTGCTCGCGACAGTGCGCACGATCGTGTCCCGGATCTCGACGGCGAGCTGGGCCAGCTGGGTCTCGTCGAGACCTCGCAGGTCGGCGGGCCCCTGGATGGACGGGAGGATCGGCACGGTCGGAGGACTCCTGGATGGAAGGTGGTGTTCGAGTGCGAACGCGGTGACGGGTCGATCGCCGCGCGTGTGATGATTGGTTCGCGCCGGAGGGCGGCCCGGATGGACGTCCGGCCAGAGTGTAAACCTGTCCCTTCCAAGGCGCTTGTTTTTCC
>JANMBS010000289.1:0-4292 GCA_031360525.1 Thermomicrobiales bacterium | reverse complement strand
GCAGCATCGCGCTTCACGTGTAGCCGATGTCATCCCACCACGAGGCAGCCGGTACGGGGACATGGAAGACAAGGCTGGTCTGGTCGGGACGACCGTCTTTGACGCCGATGTCGATCGGTGTGCGGCAGTCGGCGCACACGGCGTGGATCGAGCTGTCCGCCCGGAGTGCGGCGCCGATCCCGAAGGCGTCCCACCCGCAGTTGGCGTACCACGAACGTCCGGCCGCCTCCACTCGGAAGCTGGTGGGCTGAGCAGCGAAGGGATTGGCCATCCGAATGTCGCCGGCACCGTCGAGTACAAGCGCATGGGCCTCGTGCAGGCGTTGCCAACCGGCCCGCACGTCGCTCTCCGAAACGCCGGTCGCGTCGGCGACCTCGGAGACCGTCGGAGCCCGTCCAAGCTCGACGAAGCGCCGATAGGTCGCGTTCCGCAGCAGGATATCCGCGCCATCCACGACGAGACCGTACCGATTGGGGCCCTCGTGGTCAACTGCGGGTTGGATCCTGCCCTTGAACGCGGCCGTCACAGCGGGTACCGTCGCTCCATGACCACCGGCGATAGCGACGAGACCAAGCCCCTCGGCTTCAGCATCGACATCGGCGAGATCCTCAAGGATGTCGCAGGCACCCGCCGCAGGACGACGCGGCGGCGGACCACCCGAGCATCGACCACCGACATGGACGCGGCCCTGCGCCGGGCCGTCCGCGCCGAGCTCGTCGACGTCGAGCGAGCACTGAAGTTGCTCGCGACCGAGGTCGTCCGCCTCCGTCGGGCGAACGAGGATCTCGCCGACAAAGTGGCCAAGCTGACGCGCCGCTGAGCTGGGCGGAAGACCCGTTTCGTTCGGCCGCGGTCGAGCTCCGAATAGGCATGAACGGAAAGTACGGTTGACGGACTCCCCGATGGGGGCCAGGCTCTGCAGGTGAGTCGCGCCGTCACTGCCTTTCTCGCCATGTCCGTCGCAGTCCTTTTCCTGGCATCGCCCCTAGTCGTGGACGCCAGGGCGAAGCCGCGACCGGCGCCGACCCCGAGCCCGACCGTTCAACCGACTCCGAGTCCGATCCCCCCGCCGACACCGACCCCCTCCCCCACCCCGACCCCGACGGCCAGCCCCACTGCGACGCCGAGTTTTCTCGACGGGATCGACGTGAGCTACCACCAGGGCACCATCGCCTGGGGGCAGGTAGCGGCGGCCGGCAAGCGATTCGCGTTCGTTCGCGCCACCGCGGGCACCCTCACCGCCGACACCGCGTATGCCACCAACCGCTCGGGCGCCCGGGCCGCCGGCCTCGCGGTCGGGTCGTACCACTTCGCGAATCCGGACACCGCAGTGAACGACGCGAGCAACGAGGCGAGCTGGTTCCTTCGGAATGCAACGGTGGCGTCTGGCGATCTCCTGCCGGTCCTCGATCTGGAGACCGCGAACGGCCTCGACCCGGCATCGCTGACGGCCTGGGCCCAAACGTGGCTCTCGCAGGTCTCGGCGGCGACAGGCGTGCGACCGATCATCTACACGACGCCGAACTTCTGGGCGACATCGATGGCCGACACCGACTGGTTTGCCCGGAACGGCTATCCGGTCCTCTGGATCGCGAACTGGACGACGGCGAGTCAGCCCACCGTCCCCGCGGGCGGCTGGGGCGGCAACGGCTGGTCGTTCTGGCAGCACTCGAGCTCCGGCAGCGTGCCAGGGATCACCGTCGCCGTGGATCTCGATCGGTTCAAGGGCTCCTCCCTCCCGGCGTCGTTGTTCGTCCCCTGATCTCAGCTCGGTGAGCGGCCCTCGCCCGGGCGGTGTCGTGACAGGATCGCGCGGAAACGCCGGGCGTCCTCGACGCGCGGGAGATTGTTGAACAACACGTAGGCGGGTCTCCCCTCCCCCGCCGGGAGCATGTCGGCCAATTGCTCGAGTTCGGCGTCGGTGTAGACGTGCCGGGCGCCCGTGATCCCGTGCAGTCGGAAGTACGTCTGCTCCCGCGTGACCGTGGTCGAGACGAAGGGGTCGACGACGTGGACGAGCCCGAGGTCTCGACAGAGCATCGCGACAAGGTCCGGTGGCCATGGACCGCGTGGTTCCCACAGGATCCGCACGCCCGACGGCCGCTCGACCGTGCCGAAGAACGCGCGCAAACGATCGATGTTGTCCTCAGTCGGCCGGAACGACGCAGGACACTGGAGGAGGATCGCCGTGGCGCGGAGGATGACGGCGCAGTCCAGGGTCCGTTGCCACGCCCGGAGGACGATCGGCGACGTCCGAAACCCGCCCGCGGCTGCGCGGTCCACGGCGGTCAACGACGAGCGGAGACGCCGGTAGGTCGGGCTTGAGGCGTCGTGCGTGACGAGCTGCCAGGCCTTCATGGTGAACTCGAACCCGCTTGGCGCGAGCGCGCGCCATCTGCGCATCGTCGCGTCGCGAGGCGGCTCATAGAACGTCTGCTGGACCTCGACGAGCCGGTACTCCCGGACGTAGTCCTTGAACGCCATCGTGAAACCGCACAGGCCGATCCGGGGAACGTTTGGGCGTGCCATCGCGGTAGTCTGGACCTTGGAGGTGTTCCATGGCCGAAGTCCTGCTCTTTCACCACGCCCAGGGCGTGACCCCCGGCATCACCTCCTTCGCCGACGAACTGCGTGCGGCCGGCCACACCGTGCACGTGCCGGACCTGTTCGACGGGCGGACGTTCGGGTCGATCGACGAGGGCATGGCGTTCATCAAATCACAAGGCTTCGACGCGCTGCGCGAGCGCGGCGTCCGCACCGCCGACGAACTTCCGATCGGACTCGTCTACGCCGGCTTCTCGTTCGGGGAGATGATCGCCCAGCAGCTCGCGCAGACCAGACCGCACGCCCGCGGTGCCCTGCTGTTCTATTCCTGCATCCCGATCAGCGGCGAGTGGGCATTCGGGCCGTGGCCGGACGGCGTGCCCGTCCAGATCCACGGCGCCGACCACGACCCGTTCTTCGTGGACGAGGGCGACATCGACGCGGCCCGCGAGATCGTCGCGACGGTCCCCGACGCCGAGCTGTTCCTGTACCCGGGCGACCAGCACTACTTCGCCGACAGTTCCCTCCCCTCGTACGCCCCCGAGGCGACCGCGCTGCTCATGACGCGGGTCCTCGACTTCCTGGCGCGCGTCTGAATCGTTGCTGCCGCGAGGGTCACCCATCCCTCTCGAACGCCAGGGCGAAGTCCTCCGAGGGTCCGGAGTGACCGGCTGACTCCTCGGCCGTGTGGGTCCGTGCGAACGCAAGGTGGGCCGCCTCGTGGCGAACGACCTCCTGAAGCTCGTCGAGACGCGTCCAGTTCGCGAACACCCAGATGATCGTCGGGTAGTCGGTCGTGTACGAGCCCTTGAAGCCGTAGCGCAGCCCGACGGCCGGCGGCGGCTCGACCGTGTCGACGAAGACGATGGATGCCTCGGGGATGCCGAGCTGCCGACACGCCTCGGCCAGTGCGTCGAGTGCCGCCTGAACGTACTCCGGATCCGGGTGGGCGACTCGCACCCGATCGGACTGGATGTGCACGCCCAGACTCGCGAGCCGGCCGAAGTTCGGAAAGGCATCGCGGCCGATGATGAAGGTCCCGTCCGGCGACTCTAGGGGGATCTGTCCGAGAGTGACGCGTGGTTCCATCCGCCAAGTATGGAACGCACGTTCCTGAGGGCCGGACGCCAAATCACGCGGTGTATCGTCCCGGCACTCGATGGGCGCGCTATCCAGTGTCGTCATCCCCCACCGCAGGTAGCCAAAAGCCGAATTCGGAGCCGCTGACCGCGGGCGCGGGCGCGGGACGGGCCCAGATGCGCCCACCCATCGCCTCCACGAGCTCTCGCGACACAAACAGCCCGATCCCTGCGCCCGGGGCCTGGCGGACGGCCCCCGGATCGCGGAAGAACGCATCGAACAGGTGCTCGAGTGCGTCGTCCGGGATGCCAGGACCCTGGTCGATCACTCGCACTGTCACGCCCTCGTCCTCGGCCGTGATCGTCACGCTGATCAGCGTTCCCGCCGGACTGTACTTGGCCGCGTTCGTGAGCAGGTTGCGGACGACCTGCTCGACGTACGTCTCCTCGCCCGCGACCAACGGCGTACCGCTGGCGGCATCGACCGTGAAGCTGTGGCCGGGGGAGCGCCCGGCTTCCGCCGTGACGGCATCGCGCACGACATGGCCGACGAGGACCGGGTCGTCGGCGACGATGAGCTTCCGACCTTCGGCACGGCTCAGCACCAGGAGATCCTCGGTGAGCCGGCGTAGGCGGTCGGACTCCTCGGCGATGTCAGTGAGGTGCTGG
>JANMBS010000240.1:0-3453 GCA_031360525.1 Thermomicrobiales bacterium | reverse complement strand
GCGAGCTCGAGGCGCATCTCGCCACCTGCTCGACCTGCGTCCGGCGAGTGGCCGCGCTACGCGCCGATGCGCGGATGCTGAGCCGGCCGCTCACGATGCTGCCCTCGTCCCGTGTCGACGCTGCCGTCCACGCCGCCCTCGCCCCACGAGCCGTCCGACCGCGCCGGGTGCTGATCATGGCCGCAGCGGTCCTGCTCCTCGTCGCCCTTCTCGGGACGCTGGCCGCAGGTGCTTCCTTGTTGCGAGACCGCCAGACCCTGCCCACGACGGTCGTCCCAAACCCTTCGACGCCGGTAGCGATCGCCACTCCGGTCCCCGACGCAACGCCACTTGTGGTCGGCGAGAAGTGGGGAACGCTCGACTTCCCGGCGTATACGCCCGGCGCCCTCATCGAAGCGGCGATGTTCACCGGAACGGATCTGATCGGCGTCGGGCGTGGCGGCTGCGTCCCGGACCTCAACGATCCGACCGATTGCTACGGTTCCGCTTGGATCGCCGCCGATGGTGAGGGCTGGTCGCGCGTGCCCGATCAGGCGGGCCTCGGGGTGGGTCTCACGGTGGTGACCAGCGGTCCCCCGAAGGGGATCTTCGATGTAGCCATGGGACCGGCGGGCATCATCGCCATCGGCCATCAGTACGGCGGTATCGGGCCGGGCATCTGGCACTCACCGGATGGACGTACGTGGCAACGCGTCGAACTCGGGTTCAATGGGGTTGACGCCCACTTTGCCGCGATCGCCGCCAGCCCCCTCGGTTACGTCATCGTCGGGCGGGAGGTCGACTCCGGGGTTCGTGCCGCTCGTGCCGCAGCATGGGCGTCCAAGGACGGTGTCACCTGGACCCGCGCCGCGGACGCTCCCGGGATGGACGTAGGACCATGCCTCGATACCGGAGAGGAACCGGCTTGCGGCGGCATGCTGGGCATCGCTGCGAGCGGACAAGGCTTCGTGGCAGTCGGCCAGGCCAGGTCCGGCGCGGGGGTGCAAAGCCGCCCAGCCGCGTGGACGTCAACGGACGGATCCAGTTGGACTCGATCCGATGGGGGACTCGATTTCGACGGGCTGTTGTCCGGCGTGACACCAGGCGGAGCGGGATTTGTCGCCATCGGCACGGTCTGTCCGGCGACTTGCACCGACGTCGCCCCTGGAGTGGCTGCGACATCGCCGGACGGATCGAACTGGACCTTCAGTCCGGTGGCCGGAGCCACTCAACTGCGCGGCGTGGCAAGCATCGGCGATGGTGATCAAGTCTTCGCGCTCGGCACTCCATCCGACGTGCCTGGGCTACAGCTCTGGCGAAGCCACGACGGCCTTGCCTGGCAGTCCCTGCCCGGCCTGCCCTCGATCTCGGACGCGGTGGCCTTTGGGGCTGCTGACATCGCCGCAGCAGACGATCGATTGGCGGTCGTCGGCTGGGCCGAGGTCAGCGCAGCCGAGGGCTTCCGGAATTTCGCCTATGTGAGCACGCAGGCGGGCTCGTCCGCCACACCGACCGATGGGCCGAGCCCAACGCCGATCGTCGCCGCCCTGCCCGTACCCAAGTGTCCCGCACCGCAACTACAAGTGATCCCTCCGGTCGTCTCCGTCTCGGCCGGTAACGGTCAAGTCGTAGCGGCCACCCTCGGTTCGTACACGACGGTGACCTGCACCACGACCGGCACCGTCGACGCCGTACCGCAGGGACCTCTTTCAGAGCCGTCCCTGGCGGCCTACCCGGGCGACGTCATCAGGATGTCCGTCCCAGCCGGCTGGCGGTTCGTCCGCTGGGAGGGATCGCACCGGCCGATCCGCGGCGAGGGCGGCGGTCCATGGCAGCCGGTCTTACTGCCCGCCGCCGCAGGGTCGATCGACCTGCCTGAGCCGTTGCTGTTCGACGAGATCGTGAGCCTGAATGTCGTCCTGATCAGCGATGACGAGCGGGCGGTGATCGAGTTGGGTCTCACGTTCGCAGTGAACCGTGCGGTCAGCTGACCCGGGGGCGCCGGCCCGGCCAAAGATCAGGCCGTCGCGTGGACCGGGGTCGGGCGTTCCGGGGCCGTGCCTCCGAGCCTGATCGAGATGGCAGCGGCGGCCTCGCGCGCCTGGGCCGCCAGTTCCGGGATGCGCCGCGGCGTGACACGAAAGGCCGGGCCCCAGATGTCGACGGCCGCGATCACGTTGCCGCGCGCGTCGTGGACCGGGGCTGCCACCGCGTTGAGATTCAGTTCGTACTCGCCGATCGCCATCGCATACCCGCGCCGGCGGATCCGGGCGAGTTCCTCGAGCAACGGCTCGAGCTCGACGATCGTGCGCTCGGTGTAGCTGACGACGCCGCGCCGGACGATGCGCAGGACCTCCCGCTCGGCCAGCGACGAGAGCAGGACCTTCCCCGACGCGACGCAGTGCAGCGGCGTGGCTCGGCCGGTCCAGTCACCGACCGCGATGAGGTTCGGGCCGTCGACCTGTGCGACCGCCAGCATCGTGTCGCCCGCGAGGATGCCGAGGCCGGTCGTCTCGTGGGTCAGCCGTGCCAGGCGTTCCAGTTCGGGCAGCGCGATCCCGCGCAGGTCGAGGGTCCGCTCCGCCCGCTCGGCGAGCCGGATGACGACCAGGCCGAGCCGGTACTTGCCGGTCTCATCGTCCTGTTCGACGAGGCCGCGCTTCTGGAGCGTGGCCAGGAGGCGTGAGGCGGTCGACTTGTGCAGCCCGAGCCGGCGCGCGAGCTCGGTCACCCCAGCCTCGCCCTGGCTCTCGCCGAGGGCGAGCAGGAGCGCCGCTGCCCGATCGACTGATCGAACGGCGTTGCCGTCGAGGACCATCCCGCCCGGCCCGTTCAACCGGCTGCCGGATGCGACATCGCGCCACCGGGTTCGGCCCCGATATCCCCGTGCGCGCGGGCCTCGAGCGCCGCGTCGAGCGAGTCGGAGAAGATCGTGACCACGCGGTCCACGATGTCGCCCTGCGCGTGCGCCTCGCAGAAGAACCACGGCTCGCGCGAATCGGGCTCTGGCATCGCCCCGCGGGCATGCATCCCCACGGCGATCTCGTCGTAGAGCTCGTGGTCGGTCGTGGCCCAGTCGCGGTATTCCGAGGCCTCGACATCCGAGAACATGATCCCGAACATGCTGGGGTGCCCGGTGAAGTGGTACGGCAGGCCGGTCGGGTTGAGGACCTCCCGCAGGCCGGCCTGGACGCGCCGGCCGGTGGCGTGGACGACATCCAGGGCGTCCGTGTCGCGGATGATCGACAGGGTCTTGACGGCCGCCGCGGCGGCGACCCGGTTGCCCGCGTACGTGCCACCGTGGCTGACCTTGTCGGGGAGGACGCTCATGACTTCCTCGCGGCCACCGAACGCGGCGGCCGGATAGCCATTGCCCATCGCCTTGGCGTAGGTCGCGAGATCCGGGGTGATCCCGAAGTACTCGGCCGCCCCGCCCTTGGCGAACCGGAACCCGGTCTTGACCTCGTCGAAGAT
>JANMBS010000232.1:0-6801 GCA_031360525.1 Thermomicrobiales bacterium | reverse complement strand
ATGGCCGCGGCGACCGGGCCGTGCCCGAGACTAGCGAACGAGCCTCAGGAGGCCGTCGTGGTGGCTGGGCGGCGCCGCCAGGATGCCGATCGATTTGGGGCCGCTTCCGACGTCGAACCACGGAGCGCCCGACATCGAGGTGACCGTAGCCCCGCCGCGCCCTGCGATCAGCCCGGCCGCAGCGACGTCCCACGACGACAGGCCGCCCTGCTGGATGAACGCATCGAACCTGCCGTTGGCGACGTATGCGAGCGCGAGCGCCGCCGAGCCCATGTTGCGTGAGATGCGGATCGCCTTGCGCACGTTCCGGGCGCGTGAGGTAGCCGTTCGGCCGTTGAGCGACATCGAGATCACGTAGTCGGAGAGAGCCTCTTTCTCGGAGGCACGGACCGGGCGCCCGTTGAGGGTCGCGGGGCCGTCCACCGTCGCGGCGAACACCTCGTTCCGTGTCGGGTCGCGGACCACCCCGACGGCCGGCACGCCATCGACGACCAGCCCGATCGAGACGCAGAAGACCGGCAGGCCGTTCGCATAGTTCACCGTCCCGTCGAGGGGATCGACGATCCACACCCGGCCACGCCCCGAGGTGGGCGCCTCGCCAGCCTTCGCCTTGTGCTCCCCGGTCTCCTCGGCAAGGATCGCGTCGGCCGGATAGCCGGCCCGGATCGCGTCGAGGATCAATGCCTCGGACAGGTGGTCCGCCTCGGTCACGACGTCCCGCGCGCTCTTGTAGTCGATCTGTTCGAGACGTTCATAGTGGTCCATGAGCACGGTCCCGGCACGGAGCGCGAGATCGAGCGCGAACCTGAGCTCGTCGGCGTAGGCCGTTTCCGGCGTTGCATGTTCTCCGGGTTCGCTGGTCGCGATCGACCTCACGGGGAGCTGCACTCGGCCAGCAGCGGGCGGACGGTCGTGCCCAGCGCGGTCAGTCGCTGGGTGAATGTGAGGGTCTCGCCCGCTTCGATCCTCGGGCTCAGCATGAACCCGCCGACATTGCCGGTCCGGTCGGCGGGGTCGGTCACTCGGCAGGTCGTCTGGCCCGTGCTGCTCCCCCGGTTGGCCACCGACAACGTGACCGCCAAGCCGTCGCCGTCCGGCACGGACCCGGCAACGGTTCCCTCGAACGGGCCGACGCCTGCCAGCGCGAACCGCCCGACGACGGCCATGATGACGACGAACAGGACGACACCGCCGATCGCGATCCCGTGCATCTGCGAGGCCGACGAGTCGCGCAGGCCGAGCGGGTTGCACCGTTCGCACAGGCCGACATCGATGGCCACCGGCGCCCCGCAGCGGACACAGGCATGGGTCAGTTCGGGCGCGCCGCCGGGCGTCGCGGTCGTCGATGCGGTTCGAGGTGCTGTCACGTCGCTGATGGTGCCACGAACGGGCGCTACCAGCGCTCGGCCGCCTCGACGAGGGCGTCGATGTCGGCGGTCGTCCGGGCGAGCACGATGGCGCCATCGGCGCCGGCCGCCTGCCAGCGCTGCCAGGTTTCGCGCGGTGCCTTGACCCAGGGCGAGCCCTCGATCGATTCGTCGCCCAGCCAATCCCCCTGGAAGCCGACGATCACGCGCTGGTCCTCGCGCCGGCGACCGGATGCCTCGAGCGACTCGAGGTAGAGCGGGAGGTTCCGCTCGAAGTTGTCGTCAAAGGCCGACCAGCCGTCACCGATCCGTCCGGCCAGCCGCGCCCCGGCCGGCGTCTCGCCCCCGACGATGATCGGCGGCGGCGGTACCGGCACCGGGTGGGCGGATGCATCGCGCAACGGGTAGAACGGCGACTCGCGGGTCACCGGACCGCCGGCCCACAGCGCGCGGATGACCGCGACGGCCTCCTCGAGCCGAGCGACCCGTTCGGGTGCGGCCGGGAAGTCGATGCCGTAGGCCTCGTGCTCCCTGGGGGCGCCGCCGATCCCGATGCCGAGGATGAGCCGGCCGCCGGTCGCGATCTGGAGGGTGGACGCCATCCGCGCAACGAGGGCCGGGTGGCGATTCATCACGTTGAGCACGAACGGCCCGACGGTCACCCGCTCCGTCTGAGCGGCTGCCATCGACAGCATCGTCCAGCACTCGACGACCGGGACCGTCGCGTCGCCCTTGCCCATGAAGTGGTCCCAGCTCCACACACCGGCGTAACCGGCCGCGTCCAAGCGCCTGGCACTCTCCAGCCACCAGCCGGGTTCCGCCCGGATCGTTCGGATCGAGACGCCGATCGGCAGGCGCGCCCCCGCGGCGTGCTCCTCCGCCGGGTCGAGGACGGAGTCGGTCACAAACCCGTCTCGAACAGCCGCACGTCCTCGCCCGCCATCACGTGGCCGTCGCCTCGAGTCGGATCCAACGCCGCTCGTGCCCCCAGCGCGTCGAGGTCGGACGGGAAGCGCCCGATCAGGTCGAGCACGACCGCCTGGATCCGCTCGGCGTTCTGCTGGAAGACCTCGAGCACGCTCATCGCGTCGACCGCCTCCGTCCCCTCGATGACCCCGGCGTCGTAGTCGGTGATCAGGGCGATGTTGACGACGGCCATGCCGAGCTCGCGACACAGCCACGCCTCGGGGTACTGGGTCATGTTGATGACCTCCCAGCCGGCGTCGCTGAACCATTTCGATTCGGCCTTCGAGGAGAAGCGGGGACCCTGGATGACGACGACCGTGCCGCCGTCGTGGACCTCGATCCCATGGTCGCGGATCGTGGCGACCGCGAGGCCACGCAGGACCGGGTCGTAGACATCGGCGGACGAGAGGTGGGTCACGATGGGGCCGTCGTAGAAGGTGTCGATCCGGCCGCTCGTGCGGTCGACGAACTGGTCGCACACGACGAAATCGCCGGGCTTGACCGGCAGCTGGAGAGAGCCGGCCGCGCACGGCGAGATGATCGCCTTGACGCCCAGCGAGCGCATCGCCCAGATGTTCGCCCGGTAGTTGATCTTGTGCGGCGGGAGCGTGTGGCGGCGGCCGTGGCGCGGCAGGAACGCGACACGCCGGCCGGCGACGTCGGCGAGGAAGACCGAATCCGACGGCGGGCCGTACGGCGTGTCGACCTTGACCTCGCGCACGTCGTTGAGCAGTGAATAGAAGCCCGACCCCCCGAATACCCCGATCTCCGCGGTTTCGGTCACGCGTCGCCTCCGTCCCTGTCGCACACGCCGCCGGGCTGGGGTGCCGACGTTCGCTCGGATTCTAGGGCCGACGCCGTTACGATGGGCGGTGCCGGGTCGCTCCCGACCGAACGCTCCGAGGAGGACGTCCATGGATGACCCGCGAACCGACCGCTACACGCCCCCCGATCCCGCCCCTCCCCGGCCGCCACCGCAGCCCGCCTGGCGCCCGCCGCCGGCCGATCACGGCCGCAACGCGTCGCTGATCTTCGGCCTGATCATCCTGGTCATCGGACTGTGGTTCTTCGCCAGCCGCACGCTCGGACTGGACCTGCCGGACATCGAGTGGAGCCAGCTCTGGCCGCTGATCCTCATCGGGATCGGGGCGTGGATCGTGTTCGGTGCGGTGAGGCGGGGCACCTAGCTCCGAATGCCGGAGAAGTCTGTGCAGTCCGAGCCGTCCGAGCAGTCCGAGCCGTCCCGGACAGCATCCTGGAGCCAGGGCGACGGATCCGCGATGGACCGGGCGTGGCTGGCCGACTGGCGTCGGCGGATCGGCGCCCTCTACGCCGAGGTCCGCGCGATGGCTGCCTCGGACCCAGCCATCGCGCTCGCCCACTGGCGCGCCGTCCGGGAGCTGCTCTACCGCGAACACCCGCAGTCACCGGTCGCGGCCGACGCCCGCGCCACGTTCGAGGCCCGCCACTTCGAGCACGACCCCAGCCTCCGCTTCGTTGTGGGCCTGGAGCCCGCGCCACCGCCCGCGCCGGGTGCCTTCGCACTCGAACTCCCCAACAGCGGCCGCGACAGCCCGGACTTCTCGCGCGTCGGTCGGATCGCGATCCCGTTCGCCAGTGGCTCGCGCACGCTCTCGGTGTTCTGGATGGCGGGCTACGCAGGCGGCCTGTTCATCCCGTTCCGCGACGCGACGAACGGCGTCGAGACCTACGGCGCGGGTCGATACCTGGTCGATTCAGCCAAGAGCGCGGACCTCGGCGGCGACCCTGCGACCGGCACGCTCATCATCGACTTCAACTTCGCGTTCCAGCCGTCATGCGCCTTCGACCCGCGCTGGGCATGCCCGCTCGCGCCGCCTGAGAACCGCCTCGGCGTCCCGGTGCACGCCGGAGAACGGCTGGACCCCTGAAATCCCTCACGGACCGTACCAAAGTCCCCATCACGGGCAGGACCCACGGTGGCCTCCGTCGAGCTCGGCTGAGCGGCAAGATGGGAGAGTGAGATTCCTTACGACGCCTCGCCGCGCCGTCGATGAGCGCCTGCTCTGGTCACGGGACATCCGTTTCGTGCGGCGCCTCGCCGTCCGCATCCCCGGCAGCAGGTTGCTCGAGCTCGACACGGGCATGGTCCTCATCGGCCCGGCCGACGTCCTGAACGACCATGCCGCGAACCGCGTCGCGGAACTGGTCAACCATCCGGAATACGGCCTCGTCGCGGTCGATCCGTCGCTACCCGAGAGCGATCGATACCTGGTCGCCATGTCGGCCGCGGTCCAGCTCTCCGGCCTTGCCGACCGGATCGGGATGGCGCAATCGACCCAGGTCGTCCAGACCAAGATGCTCGACTACTTCTTCAGCCTGCGGAAGCTCCATACGTTCGCGTTCCAGCCGATCGTGACCCTGTCGACGGGCGAGCTGTACGAGTACGAGTGCCTGTTCCGGCCGCAGATGCCGATGCTGCCGCAGTCGATCAGCTCGGTCGTCCAGGCGGCGATCAACACCGACCGCGGCGTCGAGCTCGACATCTACATCGTGGCCACCGCGCTCGAGCGGATCGGCCGGCTCGAGGCGGCCGTCCGCGAGGCCGGCCTGCCACCGCGCCGCTACGCCATCAACCTGACGCCGTTCAGCCTGCTCGATAAAACCTTCGAGGCATCGGCGCTGGCCGCTCAGGTCCGCGCCGTCGGCCTCGAGACACGCCAGATCACCATCGAGTGCACGGAACAGCAGTCTGTGCCCGACATCGCCCCGCTCCGGCGCCAGACCAAGGCGCTGCGCCGGCTCGGGTTCGGGTTCGCGGTCGACGACGCGGGGGCGGGGTACGCCAGCTTCGCGCTCATCGCGGCCCTCCGGCCGTCGGTCATCAAGATCGACCGCGACATCGTCCACGGTCTCAACCACGACGACGCCAAGAAGGCGCTGGTCGAGGCGTTCGTCTCGTTCGGCCGCCGGATCGGGGCGCACCTGTTGGCCGAGGGCATCGAACGGCGTGCGGACCTCGCGACGCTCTCGTCTCTCGGGGTCGACCTCGGCCAGGGATACCTGCTCGGCAAACCGGCCGCCGACCCCGCGCCGCCGCGACAGCTCACCAAGCGGGTCAAGCACAAGAGCCCGGGCCACGCCAAGGGTAGTGTCGCTGCTCGGCGCGCCTCTCGCGTACCATCGAGGGCATGACCGACCAGTCCCGCGACGCCTCGACCCCGACCGCCGGCCCTCCCCTCCCCGACCGCATCCGTACCTTCCTCGACGACGAACGCTTCGCGACCATCTCGACTATCGATCTCGACGGCGCACCACGCCAGGCGGTCGTCTGGTACACCCTCGATGGCGAGGAATTCGTCATCAACAGCCGGGTCGGTCGACGCTGGCCGACCAATCTCCTGCGTGACCCGCGGATCGCCTTTTCGGTCATCGATGCGGCGGACGGGCAGCGCTGGGCCGGGCTGACCGCGACGGTCCGACCGATCACCGATCGCGCCACGACGCAGGGCGACATCGCCGGAATGGCGCGCCGTTACGGGGCCGATGACCCCGACGAGGTCAGCCAGTCGATCGCCGGCTTCGAGTCGCAGGACCGGATCAGCTTTCGGTTCCGACCCGCCTCCGTCCACGACCACCTCGACGACGAATGACCCGTTTCGGGCTCCAGTTGTGGTCGCAGCGGACCGATTGGCCCGGGTTCCGCGACGCGGCGCTTGCGGCCGAGGATGCCGGCTGGGATTCGCTCTGGACGTGGGACCACCTGCTGGCCATCTTCGGACCGTGGGAGCAGCCGATCTTCGAGGGCTGGAGCCTGCTGTCGGGGCTCGCACCGCTGACCTCGCGGATGCGCCTCGGGTTGATGGTCGGGGCCAACACGTTCCGCAACCCGGGTAATACGGCCAAGCTGGCGACGACTCTCGACCACCTCTCGAACGGCCGGGCAGTGCTCGGCATCGGCGGCGCCTGGTTCGAGCGGGAACATGACGCATTCGGCATCGACTTCTTCTCGGGCCACGGGGAGCGGCTCGATCGGCTTGACGAGTCGGTGATGCTGATGCGCCGCCTGCTCGACGGCGAACGGTTCAGCCACGAGGGCCGGTTCTACACGTTCGATGACGCGATCGTCGCGCCGCGGCCGGTCCAGGCTCGCCTGCCGATCCTGGTCGGCGGCTCGGGGCCGAAGAAGACGCTGCGGACCGTGGCCCTGCGGGCCGACGCATGGAATACCAGCGGGACCGTGGACGAAGTGCGTGGCCATCTCGAGGTCCTGGCCGGGCACTGTGCGGACGTCGGGCGCGACATCGCGACCATCGAGAAGACGCTGAGCTATCCGATCATCCTGCGCGACAGCCGGGCGGAGGCCGAGGCGGCGCATCGGGCGCAGCTGGCACACAACGGTCTTGAGGAGATGGGGAGTCCGGTGCTGCTGGGGACACCGACCGAGGTGGCCGACGCGCTACGGCCGTATACGGGATCGGGCTTCGAG
>JANMBS010000228.1:0-4194 GCA_031360525.1 Thermomicrobiales bacterium | reverse complement strand
ACGAATTCCTCGCCGCCGTAGCGGGCCGGGACGTCGTCCTCGCGGACGGCAGCGATGATCGCGCCGCCGACCGCGCGCAGGACCTCGTCGCCGGTCGCGTGACCATACGTGTCGTTGAGGACCTTGAACTTGTCGATGTCGATCATCAGCACGCCGACCGCGTCGTCCGCGCGCCGGCGTCGGGCCAGCAGGCCGCAGAACTCGTCGAAGTAGCGCCGGTTCGGGAGACCGGTCAGGGCATCTGTCGAGGCCTGCGCTTCGACGGCTCGCTGGGAATATGCCCGCGACAGCGCCGACGAGGCCTCGGCGGCGGCCCCGTTGAGGAGGCGACGGGTCGTCGCCGACCAGGCGCCCGCGGTCCGATGCGACAGGACGATCGCCCCGATGATGGTGCCCTCGGAGGTCAGCGGCGCGGCGAGCGTGTCGGTCAGGCCGTAGGTCGCCCTCGCCCGTGCCGCGATCCGATCGGCGATCCGCTGGCGCTGGCCGCGCTCCCGGGCCTGCACCGGGGCGGGCTCGCTCCGACCGGCCCGCGACGACGCCTCGCCGAGCCGCGCGCCCAGCTCGTCGAGCCGGCCCCGGAACCCGCGAGCGGCGGCGATCGAGGGCGCCTTGACGGCAAGCGGGATGACCAGCTCGCGCAGCGCCGGATCGTGGCCGGCGTCGATCGGGTCCTCGAGGTCGCCGATGGGCAGGACCGTGGTCGTTTCGGGGACACCAGGCCTGGCACTTACGAGCGTCGCCTGGAGCACGCGGGCGTCCGGCCGACGACGCACCACGACGATGTGGTCCGCGCGGCTGGCGTCGGCGAGTTCGGCGACGATGGCATCGAGGATGGCGTCCGGCGAGACTGATCGCGACAGCCCAGACAGGATGCGGGCGAACGACTCGGCCTCCTCACGGCGGCCGATCTCGAGTTCGGTGACAGCCTGGCGGTGGCGCACGGCAGCGAACCCGATGAAGCAGATCAGGGTGACCACGGCGGCATCGATCGGGGTCGGGCGGACGACGAAACGGAGCATCTCGATCAAGCCGAGGACGAAGAAGGAGCCGGCGAAGATCCACCAAGCGCGCCGCGTGCGACGCTCCGATGTCTCGGGCGATCGGTGAGACGGACGGTGGGGTTGACTCACGTCTGGTTCAGAGGATGGCGGCCACGGAGCCGCACGTCCATTCCCAGACCCAGTACCAGCGGGGCATCGACACCGGTACTTTCGTACCAGTCGCCCGTGACGGCCCCCGATCAGGCGGCGGCGCCCCCCGCCCGAGCCGCGGCGTGACCGCCGTCTCGCTTGACCCGGTAGAGGGCCTTGTCGGCTGCCGCGATGAGCTCGGTGGCGGTCCGGCCATCGGCTGGGAAGGTCGCCACGCCGATCGAGGCGCCGATCGGGACGGGACCGCGCTGCTCGCCGACGTAGGCATTGTCGCGGAAGGCCGCGAGGATCCGTGTGGCGGCCTGAATCGCCTCCTCCTCATCGGTCTCCGGCAGGATGATCGCGAACTCGTCGCCGCCGTAGCGGGCCGGGATGTCCGAAGCGCGCAGGGTCGACCGGATGAGCTCCGCGGTCCAGGTCAGGACGCGGTCACCGAACAGGTGGCCGAACGTGTCGTTGACCAGCTTGAAGTCGTCGAGGTCGAGCATCAGGACGCTCATCGCACGGCGTCCGCGCTGGGTCCGCACGACTTCTTCGCCGAGGCGCTCGTGGAGGAACCGGTGGTTGTAGAAGCCGGTCAGCGGATCGCGGTCGGCGAGGTTGCGTGCCTCCTCGTAGAGCCGGGCGTTTTCCAGCGCCATCGCCGCCTCGTTGGCCATCGTCCGGGCCAGGCTGAGTCGTTCCTCGTCGAAGGTGACCGAACCGTTCGAGTTGAGCTCGACCAGCCCGATCGATTGCCCCTTGGCGATCAGCGGCAGCATCGCCAGGATCCTCACCCCATCGCGGGCCATCAGCATGAGCTCGGCGGGATCGGCGGCCGGATCGTTGGCGTCGATGATGACGGTCTCCTGGTGCTCGAGGACCCGCAGCGTCTGCGGATAACCGGAGACCTCGAAGAAAGGTTCGATCTCATTGATCCGGTGGACGGGGTAGTAGCCCAACGATTCGACCCGGCCGGCGGGTCGATCCCAGTAGCTGATCACGCATTCCTCGACGCCCATCGCGCGGGCCAGGTGGCCGGCCATCAGCTCGGCGACCTGGCGGGGGTCGAGGCTGCCCGACAGCTCCGCGCTCATGTCCAGCAGGCGGCGCAGCTCCCCGGCCAGGCCCTGGGTGCGTGTCAAGAGGCGGGTCGACCCGATGGCGGTGGCCGCCTGGTCGGCGAGGATCGTGAGCAAACGCAAGTCGTCGGGTCCGAATTGATCCAGCCCGAGCTTCGAGAGCGTGATGACGCCGATCGTCAGTCCGTCATGACGCATCGGGACGACCATCATCGACTCGTCGACATCCTCCGTGCCGACGATCGTCACGCCGCGCGGGTCGCGATTGGCGTCGTTCACGAGGATCGGTTTGCCGTGCAGCGCGACCCAGCCGGTGTACCCCTCGCCGAGCGTGCAGGTGAGGAGCTCCATGTCGATCTGGTCGTATGCCCCGACACGTCCCTCGAACGCGATCGGCACGACCTTGTCGGGCGCCTCGACAAGGTAGACCCGGGCGTTGTGGTAGTCGATGATCCGGCGCGTCTCCTCGACCACCGTTCGGCCGACCTCTTCCGCGGTCGCGTTCCGGCTCATCCGAGCGGAAGCGGCCTGGAGGACCTCGAGCTGGGCGGCCCGTGCCTCGGTCTGCTCGAACAGTTCGGCATTGGCGAGGGCGATCGCCGCGTGTGTGGCCAGGGTCGTGATGAACGCGACGTCGCCGCTCGTCCAGGCTCGCGGCTCGCGGGTGACCGCCGACAGGGCGCCGAGCACGCGGTCGTGGTGGATGAGCGGGGCGATCAGATGACCGGCCACCTCGAAGGCGGGGTCGTCCGGCTCGCGGGTGTGCTCGGGATCGCCGCGGACGTCCGGGTAGGCGAGGACATGGCCGGTGCGCAGGACCTCGCCGACCCAACCCTCGTCGCGACGGAAGACTGGCAGCCGCCTGGCCGACTCGTCGGGAAGGCCCGCCCACGCCGCGACCTCGAGGACATCGTCATGGAGGACCCGGATCGTGGTTGCATCGGCTCGCAGGGCGCGCTTGGCCTCGTCGACGACCATCCGGAAGAGGTCGGCCCGGTCATGGGACGCGGCGAGTCGACCGGCGATCCCGAGGACCGTGTCGAGTCGCTCGGCGAGCTCGGCCTCGAGGGCGCGACCCGACGGCGCGGCGCTCGTCACCGCGAGGTCGGCGGGCGCGACCACGACCGACACCTCACGGTGGGATCGGGTCAATCGGCGGGCGAACGCGCGGGCTGCCGCGACCGACAAGTGATCGGTCGCCGGGGCGTTGCTCAACGACCCGCCCTGGGCAGGTGGAGGGATATCGGAAACCGAGCGCGCGCGCACGTCTTGATGGTGGCACCGCGAACGCCGGACGCGGGACCGCCATCGGTCCGGATGGGATATGACCATCGTCCCGAGCCGTCGCAACGGGGGGTCGGATCCGTTGACCACCCGAGCGGACCGGGACTACACTCCGGCGGCGTCGCACGCCCCTCGTGGCCACGACCGAGCAGAGCCCGCACCCGAGGTCACCGCGTCCCGTGGACGACGGTCCCAGTCCCATCGACGGCACGTCCGCCGTCATCACCCGGAACCCGGTCCGTCCCGCTTCCTGACGGCTGATCGCGACTCCGACGGGTCGCGCCACCCGCCGCGGGACGTCCCGCATGCGAGGTGGCAACCATGCTCTACCTGAGCCAGGCCATCGGTCGACCCGTGCTCGACGCCAACGGGGAGCCGCTGGGCAAGGTCGACGACCTCATCGTCGCCGTTGGCGACCGCTACCCACCGGTCACCGGTCTCGTCGTCGTGACCGACCGACGACGGATCTTCCTGCCCTGGTCGCAGGTCGCGCGGTTCGATGCCAGCGGGGCGCGGCTGTCGGGCGCCACCATCGACATCACCCGCTTCGCACAGCGCCCCAACGAGATCGGGCTGCGCGCCGACCTGCTCGACAAGCAGATCGTCGACATCGACGGGCGCAAGGTCGTGCGCGTCAACGATCTCCGCCTCGACGATGTCGATGGCCGGCTCCACCTGGTCGCCGTCGATGTCGG
>JANMBS010000205.1:0-4405 GCA_031360525.1 Thermomicrobiales bacterium | reverse complement strand
GCGTGCCGCCGTCCCGCGTGCTGAACGCGAAGGAGAGCTTGGCGAGCCGGATGCCGCCGCCGTGTGCAGGTATCGCGATCCCGGTCACGTGCCAGCCACCGCCGCGGCGGTGATGTCCCCCGAACGGACCTCATCGATCGAATCGAGCGGCCGCAGGACCGGCGCGGTTGCCGGGTAGAGGGCCAGGTATGCCTCGAACAGCCGATCGTAGACCCGCGCGAGGTCCGCCCGCGGCTCGATCCGCTCGACGATGCGGGTCATCGCCCGGATCGCGGTCGACAGATCCGGCTGGGCGCCGATACCGACCGCAGCCACGATCGCCGAGCCGAGGACGGCCGTCTCGAGGACGTCCGGGACGAGGACCGGGAAGCCGGTCACGTCGGCCTTGACGCCGTTCCAGAACCGGCTGCGTGCCGGGCCGCCGCAGGCGCGCATCGCCGTGACCCGGACGCCGGCGGTCAGCATCGGGGCGGCGACGTGCCGGATGGCCAGCGCCGAGGCCTCGACGATCGCCCGGGCGATGTGTCCGCGGCCGTGGCCGAGTGTCAGGCCGGCGAGCACGCCGCGCGCCTCCGGATCCCAGATCGGAGACCGCTCGCCGGCGAGGTACGGCAGGAAGACGAGACCACCCGAGCCGGGCGGCGTGGCGGCGGCCTCGGCGAGAAGCGACTCGGTCGTGATGGTCCCGCCCAGGACGTCGTCGCGGTACCAGTCGAGCGCCCGGCCCGTGGCCGCCATCGCGGCGCCGACGCTGTAGCGCCCGGCCAACGGCGCCGGCGTGACGAACCCGCCCGGAACGACGACCGGCTCGTCCCAGTAGACCCCGAAGCCACCCGCCGAACCGCCCGGGTCGTAGGCGTCACCGGGTTCGAGGAGCCCCGCCCCCAGGTAACTCGCGAAGGCGTCCACGGTCCCGCCGACGACCGGGATCCCGGGCTCGAGGCCGAGCGCGTCGGCCGAGGTCTCGGTCAGGCCACCGACGACGCTGCCCATCGAGGTGCGCGGCGCGAGCCGGTCGGCGGGGACCCCCGCCGCAGAGACCGCCGCAAGATCGGCTGTGACCTGGTCCGGGACGAGCGGGCTCTGAGCGACGCCGGCGAGCCGGAACGCCAGCCACTCCCAGGTCGCGAGGTACCAGCGCGTTGCGGCGGCGACCGCAGGTTCGTTGCGCTCCACCCACAACGCAGAGGGCAGGCCGTCGAGCGACCAGCCCTCCACGCCGGTGGCACGTTCGAGCTCGGCCGCCTCGGCTGTCGCCCGCGAATCGAGGAAGGTGATCGCTGGCCGTGTCGCTTCGCCGCGGGCATCGACCGCCACGAGGGTCGGCCCGTGCCCATCGACACCGATCGCCGCCACCTCGGCCAGGTCGGCCGCGCGCAGCGCCCGGACGGCGCTGACGACCGCCGACCACCATGCTCCGGGGTCCTGTTCGACCCAGCCGTGGCCGCCCGACCTGTCGAGACCGTAGTTGCTCCGCGTGAGGGCGAGCAGCCGACCATCGAGCGTGACGAGGCCCGCCTTGACCTCGGTCGTCCCGAGGTCAAGCCCGAGGATGGCCGTTTCGCGGGCGGTCATCGCGGACCGCCGGCCGACGGGGTGAGCGTGGCCTCGTCGAGGGCGACGACGGCTTCGGCGGTCGCGACGTCCGTCACGAGCGTGCGAACGACGCCCGCGCGGAGCGCGCCGAGGATCGGTCGGATCTTGTTCTCGCCCGAGGCCACGCCGATCGCCACCGGGAGGCGGCCGAGCCGTCGCGCATCGAGCGCGATGACCCGCTCGCGCAGCGCCGGGCAAACGAACCGCCCATCCAGATCGAACGGGGCGACCAGCACTTCGCCGACCGCCTCCGCCGAGTCCAGGTCGTGCTCGGTCGCTTCGCCCAGCGCGGCGACGTTCCACGCCGGCCCGCCGATCCCGAACAGCGCGACATCGATCCGTTCCCACAGGTCGACGATTGCCCGCACGCCCGCGTGCGCGACGAGCGCCCGTTGCGTGGCTGCGTCGTCGACCAGGCCCGGCGCCATCAGTCCGCGCGCCTGGCCGCCCAGTGCGTCGGCGATGCGCCGGTAGGGCTCGCGTTCCGGCCCGGTAGTCCAATAACCCCCGCACAACGGGACGACTGTCACGGCGACCGGTGTGGCAGTCTCCTCGAGGGCTGCCGCTGTCGCAGCCACCGCCGCCCCGTCACCGACCCCCACGACCGCGCCGGTCCGCAGCGCGCGGCGCAAGATCTCGGCGGCGAGCCGGCCGACCATCCGCCGGGTCAGATCCTCAGGCCCCGCGATGGTCGGTGCCAGATTGACGGCCTCGAGGCCGTAGGTCCGCCGCAGGATCTCGCCGGCGGGACTCTCGACCGCCGTCCGGTCGACGATGCGTATCTCGACGATCCCTTCGGCCCGGGCACGTTTCAGCAAGCGCGAAACCTGCGGCCGCGTGACCCCGAGCTGTTCAGCGATCGCGTTCTGTGTCTCGCCCAACTCGTAGTACAGCCGGCTCGCTCGGACAAGCTGCTCCAGGTCGCTCAACGGGGACTCTGAGGAGCGTGCACGTTTGTACTTGTCAGATGTACATCCACGGTCCGGGCATCATCCGGAGTCGGTGAACGGGTGTCAAGCGTGGTCCGGGGACCTAGCTCCTTTCGGCCTCGATCACTGCGGCCCATGGCCACTCCGCCAAAACGCAACCGGCGTGGTCCCTGGGCGAGGATCGGCGAGCATCCGCCCGATAGCCTGTATGAACATGCGGGCAAGCGCTCGAATGCGACCCGTTATGCAATCCAAACGCATAGCGATGCGTCGCGCACGGACTGGACAAGGCCCGAACCTCGCCGAACGCTCCACACGGCCTACATTTGGCGGCAATGCCCGGTTCCGGGGCGATGCTGCGGGCGGCATCCGGGCGCCGAATGCTCAGCGCCGGCGCCAGCGGCAGCTCGGAGGGGTCAGCCGTCTTGAGACAGGCCGCGTCGACCCCGTCGCATCATGATCCAGGAGGCGCCCACGATCCCGAGGATCGCCATGAGGACGGGGGCGAGCAGGTCGCCGGACACGACATGAGCGAGTCCATCGACGATCGTCACCGTCCAGAGCAGCGCACCAGCGGCGAGGATCCGCTTGCGAGACATGTTGCCCCTTGTTCGCTCGTTGCGCGGGAGAGTCCGCAGCGGGGCCACCATATCCGATAGTCCTGCCTCCGAACCACCGAAAAGTACTTTTCGTTTCCGACTGGCACCACAAAGTGGCAAGGCTGCACCGCCGGGAATCCGAACGGCCCGGGCGCGATGCCCGGGCCGTCGAAGTCGCGACAGAACTGGATTACTTGTTGCTGTGGTCGTGTTCGTGATCGTAGCCCTGGTGCGGCGTCCCGATGTACGGGAAGGCCGACAGGAACGGCAGATCGTTGGCGTCGACGCCGTCGCCGAGCGCGTTGTTCGGGGCGCGGTTCGGCACGCCGAGGACCGCATTGAGGGTGGGCCCGTAGCCCTCGGTGAGGGCGCGGAGCTCGATGTCGACGACGTCGTCGAGAAGACGCCGACCATTGGGGAAGCCGCACAGGTCGCCATCGATGGCGCCCAGCCGGCTCGGCGTGCCGCCACCGGTGACACCGAACACGCAGGCACCCGCGGCGTTCGGCTTGATCCCCGTGTTGACGCGGATCATGTCAGCCTTGGTGGTGCCGGTCCGCGTGTACTGGAGGCCAGTGGGGACGGTCGCCGACTTCGGGATGTTGATCCCCGTCAAGAGGATTGCCACGAGGTCATTCCGGTTGGTCGTCGCTGTCGCAGGGTCAAGCGGATAGAGGGCCTTCGCGACTGCTGTGATCTCCGGGGCCTTGTAGTACTTCGCGAACTGCGAATCCTTGCTGGGCTTCTGGCTGTTCCAGTAGTCCTTCTTGGCGGTCGGGATGATCACCTCGTTGATCAGCGGATTGCCGAGGCGGGACACCTGCTGCCACGGACCTGAGCCCGACATCGTCCCGTTCGCATTGAGCGTCCGGAACTTCCGACGGCTGGACGAGGCCCACACGCCGAGGACGGCGTCGCGGTCATTCGGGCCGGTCGGATTCGCGTGATCCTTGGTCAGCTTCCGGAGCGGGACACGGATGGCGATCGAGTTCGTGTTGAACCCGCTGAGGCCGTCGAGTCCACTCTCGTTGGGGAGCGGAGCCGCCTTGTGCAGCGAGTTGAACGGTCGGAGCCCGGCCACATCGAAGATGGAGCCGAGGTCGGCGAAGAACGCGTCGTCACGCTGGCCGGCGAAGAGTCTGGTCCCGTTGGACAGCTTCTTGACCGCCGAGGCTGCGAGGCCCGCTTCATTGGGCGTCGAGCGCGGCCCGATGTTGGGCGGCGGCACCCGAAGGTTCGTCGCGATCCTGTTGCCGTTGCGCCAAACGTTGTAGGTCTGCC
>JANMBS010000178.1:0-1731 GCA_031360525.1 Thermomicrobiales bacterium | reverse complement strand
CCGTGCCGGCCGGCCCTCCCAGGTCGTACGTCGTGGCAACGCCCTCCGCGATGACGTCGCGGACCGCCTCCTCCAGGCGGGTGGCCTCGGCCGTGTAGCCGAGGTGGCGGAGCATCAGGGCTCCGGACAGGATCATCGCGGTCGGGTTGGCCTTGTCGAGCCCGGCGTACTTGGGCGCCGAGCCATGGACCGGCTCGAAGACGGCGGCTTCGGTGCCGATGTTGGCGCCCGGCGCGACGCCCAGACCGCCGACCAGCCCGGCGCACAGGTCGCTGACGATGTCGCCGTACAGGTTCGGCAGGACGAGGACGTCGTAGAGCTCGGGTTTCTGGACGAGCTGCATGCACATGTTGTCGACGATCCGGTCCTCGAACTCGATGCGACCCTCGTACTCGGCCGCGATCGTCCGGCAGCTCTCGAGGAAGAGGCCGTCGGACAGCTTCATGATGTTGGCCTTGTGCACGGCCGTGACCTTGTGGCGGCCATTGGCGACCGCGTAGTCGAAGGCAAAGCGAGCGATCCGCTCGGATGCCTCGCGGGTGATGATCTTGATGCTCTCCGCCGCGTCACGGCCGACCATGTGCTCGATCCCGGCGTAGAGGTCCTCGGTGTTCTCGCGCACGATGATCAGGTCGACGTCCTGGTAGCGCGATTCGACCCCCGCCATCGACTTGGCGGGCCGCAGGTTGGCGTACAGCCCGAGCGCCTGGCGCAGCCCGACGTTGACGCTTCGGAACCCGCCACCGACGGGGGTGGTGATCGGCCCCTTGAGCCCGACCTTCGTCCGGCGGACGGACTCGAGGACCGTTTCCGGGAGCGGGGTGCCGTACTGGGCGATCGCCGACTCACCCGCCTGCACCGACTCCCATTCGAAGCCGATCCCGGTCGCGTCGAGGACGCGGGTGGTCGCCTCCGCCAGCTCGGGCCCGATGCCGTCGCCGGGGATCAGGGTGACACGGTGGGTCATGCTCGGATTGTAGCCGGGCGGCCCGGGCGACGATGGCCGAACGGCCGGCTCGCCCCAGACGAGCCGGCCACCGGTGACGTCAGGGAGCCAGGTGCTGCAAGGAAGCCGCCTGTAGTGGACGAGCACCTTCGAGCCGTTCGGGTCGAGGCGGGACGCGGTACCATCGCTCCCCCACCCGACCCGCCTAGCGGAGCCGTCGCCCCTCGTGAAGATCCAGGAAGCCGACGCCAAGACGCTGCTGGTCGCAGAGGGCCTGCCCGTACCCGACTGGGAAGTCGCCCACACCGTCCCCGAGGCACGCGCGGCGGCGGAGCGCATCCTCGGTGCCGGGGCGAGCGCAGTCGTGATCAAGGCCCAGGTCCTGGTCGGCGGGCGAGGCAAGGCCGGCGGCGTGAAGCTGGCCTCGAGCGCCGACGAGGCCGAGCAGGTCGCCGCGTCCATCCTGGGGATGGCCATCAAGGACATCACGGTCCGCAAGGTGCTGGTCGCCGCCGCCGCTGACATCGCCCGCGAGTTCTACATGTCGGCGGTCCTCGACCGCGCCGAGCGGCGCATCCTGCTGATGGGCTCGGCCGACGGCGGGGTCGAGATCGAGCAGGTTGCGGTCGACCATCCGGAGGCGATCATCCGCCACCATGCCGATCCGCTCCTCGGGTTGCTCGATTACCAGGCCCGCGAGTTCGCATTCGCGATGGGCCTCGGCGGGCACCTGAAGGCGGCCGTGGCGATCGCCAAGGGCCTCGTCCGGACGATGCTCGCCTACG